>NZ_CP107006.1:6232500-6235000 GCF_022867795.2 Chitinophaga horti
GAGCCGAAGCGAAAGCGAGTTCTAACAGAGCGCTTAGTCAGTGGGGGTAGACGCGAAACTTTGTGATCTATCCATGGGCAGGTTGAAGGTTTGGTAACACAAACTGGAGGACCGAACTCATTAGCGTTGAAAAGCTATGGGATGACCTGTGGATAGGGGTGAAAGGCCAATCAAACTGAGAGATAGCTCGTTCTCCCCGAAATGTTTTTAGGAACAGCCTTGGATTACAGACGTATCATAGAGGTAGAGCTACTAATTGGGCTAGGGGGCTTCACCGCCTACCAAACCCTAATAAACTCCGAATGCTATGATATACTCTCCAGGAGTGAGGCTGCGGGCGCTAAGGTCCGTGGCCGAGAGGGAAATAACCCAGATTAACAGCTAAGGTCCCTAAACGTATGTTAAGTTGAACAAACGAAGTTCAAACCCTAAAACAGCCAGGATGTTGGCTTGGAAGCAGCCATTCATTTAAAGAGTGCGTAACAGCTCACTGGTCGAGGGTTTGGGCACGGAAAATAATCGGGCATCAAACATACTACCGAAGCTTTAGGATTGTACGTAAGTATGATCGGTAGGGGAGCATTCCAATCTGCATCGAAGGTGTGTCGCGAGGCATGCTGGAGCGTTTGGAAAAGAAAATGTAGGCATAAGTAACGATAAAAAAGATGAAAAATCTTTTCGCCGTAAGACTAAGGGTTCCTGATCAACGCTAATCGGATCAGGGTTAGTCGGGTCCTTAGGCAAACCCGAGAGGGGTAGCTGATGGCAAACTGGTGAATATTCCAGTACCTGTTATAATTTCGATGGGGTGACGGAGTAGTGAAAGGATCGCGCACTTACGGAATAGTGCGTTAAAGGGTGTAGTTATAGGTTGTGTTGGAAAATCCGCACGATTTGATGAACCTGATAGTACAGCAAAGCTTCGGCGGCGCTGATAGTATCCCTAAACAGACTTCCAAGAAAACCCTCTAAGGTTAGGTTATAACAGCCCGTACCGTAAACCGACACAGGTAGTCGAGGAGAATATCCTAAGGCGCTCGAGTGATCCGTGGTAAAGGAACTAGGCAAATTGACGCTGTAACTTCGGGATAAGGCGTACCGCAGTAATGCGGTCTCAGTAAAATGGTGCAACCAACTGTTTAACAAAAACACAGGGCCCTGCAAAATCGTAAGATGACGTATAGAGCCTGATACCTGCCCGGTGCTGGAAGGTTAAGGAAGGATGTTCGGCGCAAGCCAAAGCTTCTGACTGAAGCCCCAGTAAACGGCGGCCGTAACTATAACGGTCCTAAGGTAGCGAAATTCCTTGTCGGGTAAGTTCCGACCTGCACGAATGGTCTAATGAGTTGCACACTGTCTCTACCACGAGCTCGGTGAAATTGTAGTATCGGTGAAGATGCCGGTTAATCGCAACGGGACGGAAAGACCCCGTGAACCTTCACTACAACTTAACATTGATTTTGAACCACAGATGTGTAGGATAGTTGGGAGACTATGAAGCGGCTTCGCCAGGAGTCGTGGAGTCAACGTTGAAATACCAACCTTCTGTTGTTTAGAGTCTAACCCGTGTAACGGGGACATTGTTTGGTGGGTAGTTTGACTGGGGTGGTCGCCTCCTAAAAAGTAACGGAGGCTCGCAAAGGTACCCTCAGTACGGTTGGTAATCGTACGTAGAGCGCATTAGTATAAGGGTGCTTGACTGTGAGGCCAACAAGCCGAGCAGGTGCGAAAGCAGGCTAAAGTGATCCGGCGGTTCTGTATGGAAGGGCCGTCGCTCAAAGGATAAAAGGTACTCCGGGGATAACAGGCTGATCTCCCCCAAGAGCTCATATCGACGGGGAGGTTTGGCACCTCGATGTCGGTTCGTCACATCCTGGGGCTGGAGAAGGTCCCAAGGGTTCGGCTGTTCGCCGATTAAAGTGGCACGTGAACTGGGTTCAGAACGTCGCAAGACAGTTCGGTCCCTATCTGTTGTGATCGTTAGTAAATTGAGAGGACATGACCTTAGTACGAGAGGACCGGGTCGTACGTACCGCTGGTGTATCTGTTGTGCCGCCAGGTGCAGTGCAGAGTAGCTATGTACGGACAGGATAAACGCTGAAAGCATCTAAGCGTGAAACCTTCCTTAAGATGAGTTTACTTTTAAGGGTCGTCGGAGACTACGACGTTGATAGGCTACAGGTGTAAAGGTGGTAACATCAAAGCCGAGTAGTACTAATTGCCCGTAAGCTTTAATTTTATTTTGATATCGTTGTACAACTATTCCCAATATGTAAAATATTAGTCTGAACATGGTCTAAAGATCATAGGATGTAAGATCTTATGGTGGTTTTGCCGAGGGTGTTCACCTCTTCCCATTCCGAACAGAGAAGTTAAGCCCCTCATGGCCGATGGTACTGCACCACAATGCGGGAGAGTAGGTAGCCGCCATATTTATTTAAGAAAAGTCCCGGTGTATGCCGGGACTTTTTCTTTCTCTATAAGTGGAGGCCGCACTCAA
>NZ_CP107006.1:6247500-6309489 GCF_022867795.2 Chitinophaga horti
GGTTCGGCTGTTCGCCGATTAAAGTGGCACGTGAACTGGGTTCAGAACGTCGCAAGACAGTTCGGTCCCTATCTGTTGTGATCGTTAGTAAATTGAGAGGACATGACCTTAGTACGAGAGGACCGGGTCGTACGTACCGCTGGTGTATCTGTTGTGCCGCCAGGTGCAGTGCAGAGTAGCTATGTACGGACAGGATAAACGCTGAAAGCATCTAAGCGTGAAACCTTCCTTAAGATGAGTTTACTTTTAAGGGTCGTCGGAGACTACGACGTTGATAGGCTACAGGTGTAAAGGTGGTAACATCAAAGCCGAGTAGTACTAATTGCCCGTAAGCTTTAATTTTATTTTGATATCGTTGTACAACTATTCCCAATATGTAAAATATTAGTCTGAACATGGTCTAAAGATCATAGGATGTAAAGATCTTATGGTGGTTTTGCCGAGGGTGTTCACCTCTTCCCATTCCGAACAGAGAAGTTAAGCCCCTCATGGCCGATGGTACTGCACCACAATGCGGGAGAGTAGGTAGCCGCCATATTTATTTAAGAAAAGTCCCGGTGTATGCCGGGACTTTTTCTTTCTCTATAAGTGGAGGCCGCACTCAAACAGTCACCTCTGTCTTCTACACAAACACACACAAAGCTCTCATCAAGTCGGAAAAAAGATCTGCCAGATCACTTAAAAAGATCTGAAAGAAATTTTGTTGCAATGCATACAAGCTGTATCTTTGCAGTCCGCTTTGAAAAAAGCAATAATAGCTCTTAAATTATCGTCTTTTAGTTCATCATTACAGGTTGACAATCAGTCACTTATCATGTAAGTATCACTGAAAAATAATCTCAAAAAAAGATGAAATAAAAGTTGGAAGTAATGAAAAGTTTACTACCTTTGCACTCCCATCGAAACAGGGTGGTTCACAAAGAAAAGTTCTTCATTACATAACACAAGATGAAAGGCATCAAATGGATGGCCTTACAGGTTCGCAACCTGCTCATCTGCAAAAGTTTCTGCCGACAAGGTAATCCGTCACACTGATGAACGATCAGCAAACGGTTGGCCTGGTAAGAAATTAGCTCTTTGACATATTGGGAAACAAATAGTTGTATACTCGAAGTATCAATATTTTAAGATTTTTAAAGCGAATAAGGGCGCATGGTGGATGCCTAGGCTCTAGGAGGCGAAGAAGGACGTGGTAAGCTGCGATAAGCTACGGGGAACTGCAAACGAGTGCTATATCCGTAGATTTCCGAATGGGACAACCCAGTACACTGAAGGTGTATTACCCGCAAGGGGGCCAACGCAGGGAACTGAAACATCTAAGTACCTGCAGGAAAAGAAAATAAATTAATGATTCCCTAAGTAGTGGCGAGCGAACGGGGAAGAGCCCAAACCGGTACGAAGCAATTCTTACCGGGGTTGTAGGACCTCATTTAGAAAGTCAGATCAAGCTGAATCATCTGGAAAGATGGACCATAGCAGGTGATAGTCCTGTAGGCAGAAATTCTGATGGACGAGGGGTATCCTGAGTAGCGCGGGACCGGAGGAATCCTGTGTGAAACTGCCAGCACCATCTGGTAAGGCTAAATACTCCCTAGAGACCGATAGTGAACCAGTACCGTAAGGGAAAGGTGAAAAGCACTTCGAACAGAAGAGTGAAATAGTTCCTGAAACCGTGCGCCTACAAGCGGTCGGAGCATAGTAATATGTGACGGCGTGCCTTTTGCATAATGAGCCTACGAGTTACTCCTCACTGGCGAGGTTAAGGTCTTCAGTACCGGAGCCGAAGCGAAAGCGAGTTCTAACAGAGCGCTTAGTCAGTGGGGGTAGACGCGAAACTTTGTGATCTATCCATGGGCAGGTTGAAGGTTTGGTAACACAAACTGGAGGACCGAACTCATTAGCGTTGAAAAGCTATGGGATGACCTGTGGATAGGGGTGAAAGGCCAATCAAACTGAGAGATAGCTCGTTCTCCCCGAAATGTTTTTAGGAACAGCCTTGGATTACAGACGTATCATAGAGGTAGAGCTACTAATTGGGCTAGGGGGCTTCACCGCCTACCAAACCCTAATAAACTCCGAATGCTATGATATACTCTCCAGGAGTGAGGCTGCGGGCGCTAAGGTCCGTGGCCGAGAGGGAAATAACCCAGATTAACAGCTAAGGTCCCTAAACGTATGTTAAGTTGAACAAACGAAGTTCAAACCCTAAAACAGCCAGGATGTTGGCTTGGAAGCAGCCATTCATTTAAAGAGTGCGTAACAGCTCACTGGTCGAGGGTTTGGGCACGGAAAATAATCGGGCATCAAACATACTACCGAAGCTTTAGGATTGTACGTAAGTATGATCGGTAGGGGAGCATTCCAATCTGCATCGAAGGTGTGTCGCGAGGCATGCTGGAGCGTTTGGAAAAGAAAATGTAGGCATAAGTAACGATAAAAAAGATGAAAAATCTTTTCGCCGTAAGACTAAGGGTTCCTGATCAACGCTAATCGGATCAGGGTTAGTCGGGTCCTTAGGCAAACCCGAGAGGGGTAGCTGATGGCAAACTGGTGAATATTCCAGTACCTGTTATAATTTCGATGGGGTGACGGAGTAGTGAAAGGATCGCGCACTTACGGAATAGTGCGTTAAAGGGTGTAGTTATAGGTTGTGTTGGAAAATCCGCACGATTTGATGAACCTGATAGTACAGCAAAGCTTCGGCGGCGCTGATAGTATCCCTAAACAGACTTCCAAGAAAACCCTCTAAGGTTAGGTTATAACAGCCCGTACCGTAAACCGACACAGGTAGTCGAGGAGAATATCCTAAGGCGCTCGAGTGATCCGTGGTAAAGGAACTAGGCAAATTGACGCTGTAACTTCGGGATAAGGCGTACCGCAGTAATGCGGTCTCAGTAAAATGGTGCAACCAACTGTTTAACAAAAACACAGGGCCCTGCAAAATCGTAAGATGACGTATAGAGCCTGATACCTGCCCGGTGCTGGAAGGTTAAGGAAGGATGTTCGGCGCAAGCCAAAGCTTCTGACTGAAGCCCCAGTAAACGGCGGCCGTAACTATAACGGTCCTAAGGTAGCGAAATTCCTTGTCGGGTAAGTTCCGACCTGCACGAATGGTCTAATGAGTTGCACACTGTCTCTACCACGAGCTCGGTGAAATTGTAGTATCGGTGAAGATGCCGGTTAATCGCAACGGGACGGAAAGACCCCGTGAACCTTCACTACAACTTAACATTGATTTTGAACCACAGATGTGTAGGATAGTTGGGAGACTATGAAGCGGCTTCGCCAGGAGTCGTGGAGTCAACGTTGAAATACCAACCTTCTGTTGTTTAGAGTCTAACCCGTGTAACGGGGACATTGTTTGGTGGGTAGTTTGACTGGGGTGGTCGCCTCCTAAAAAGTAACGGAGGCTCGCAAAGGTACCCTCAGTACGGTTGGTAATCGTACGTAGAGCGCATTAGTATAAGGGTGCTTGACTGTGAGGCCAACAAGCCGAGCAGGTGCGAAAGCAGGCTAAAGTGATCCGGCGGTTCTGTATGGAAGGGCCGTCGCTCAAAGGATAAAAGGTACTCCGGGGATAACAGGCTGATCTCCCCCAAGAGCTCATATCGACGGGGAGGTTTGGCACCTCGATGTCGGTTCGTCACATCCTGGGGCTGGAGAAGGTCCCAAGGGTTCGGCTGTTCGCCGATTAAAGTGGCACGTGAACTGGGTTCAGAACGTCGCAAGACAGTTCGGTCCCTATCTGTTGTGATCGTTAGTAAATTGAGAGGACATGACCTTAGTACGAGAGGACCGGGTCGTACGTACCGCTGGTGTATCTGTTGTGCCGCCAGGTGCAGTGCAGAGTAGCTATGTACGGACAGGATAAACGCTGAAAGCATCTAAGCGTGAAACCTTCCTTAAGATGAGTTTACTTTTAAGGGTCGTCGGAGACTACGACGTTGATAGGCTACAGGTGTAAAGGTGGTAACATCAAAGCCGAGTAGTACTAATTGCCCGTAAGCTTTAATTTTATTTTGATATCGTTGTACAACTATTCCCAATATGTAAAATATTAGTCTGAACATGGTCTAAAGATCATAGGATGTAAAGATCTTATGGTGGTTTTGCCGAGGGTGTTCACCTCTTCCCATTCCGAACAGAGAAGTTAAGCCCCTCATGGCCGATGGTACTGCACCACAATGCGGGAGAGTAGGTAGCCGCCATATTTATTTAAGAAAGCCTCATCGTGAAAACGGTGAGGCTTTCTTGTTTTCCCACATATCGTCTGCTACGCATATTCAGTGCGTGGTAATCCCCGATCTTCACTCCCCAAATAAGAGCCAAATGAAGAAATTAACTGGAAAAATTGCCGTCGTTGCCGGTGCGACGCGCGGCGCAGGCCGCGGTATCGCCTGCATGTTAGGTGAAGCCGGCGCCACCGTTTATTGCACAGGGCGTAGCTCAAGAAAAAATCCGCCGACTCCCGAACGCCCCGAAACAATTGAAGAAACCGCAGAAATGGTGACCGCTTACGGCGGGATAGGTATTCCCGTACAGGTAGATCATAGCGATGAAGAACAAGTGCAACAGTTATTTGAACTCATACGCACACAACATGGGAAGATCGACATCCTGGTGAATGATATATGGGGTGGAGATGTGTTAATCGAGTTTGGTAAACCATTCTGGGAGCTAAAACTCGAGAATGGTTTCGCGGCGATACAGAATGCGATTTTTACCCACCTTATTACCAGCCGATATGCAGTACCCCTCATGTTAGAAAACAAGGGCAGCATCATATTCGAGATCACGGACGGCGATGGCTTCTTTTATCGCGGTAACCTGATTTATGACTTCATTAAGACGTCCATAATCAGAGTGGCATTTGGCATGGCACAAGAGCTGCGGCCGCACGGTGTTACGGCACTCTCCGTTACTCCGGGATTTCTACGCTCAGAAGCTATGCTGGAATTATTCGGTGTTACAGAGGATAACTGGCAGGATGGAGCGAAGAAAGATAAGAACTTTATCTCCTCAGAAACACCTTACTATGTTGGTAGGGGAGTGGCAGCCTTAGCCAGTGATCCTGATGTGTTCTGCAAGACAGGCCGTGTGTTCAGTTCATGGGTGTTAGCCCGCGAATACGGATTAGTAGACATTGATGGCAGGCAACCGCTTTGGGATGAACATGTAGAGAAGGAGGCGAAAGCTTACCGCTACAAAAAGCTTGATGACGCGTTCTACGACTATTGGAAATTCGAAGGCGGCAACAAAGTGCTGGGATTAGAATGGACCGACGAGGAGCAGAAAGCGTAAAGCAGCTAAAGCGTGGGAAAAAGCCTGAATCTGTCTGACATAAACGGGCGGTATGAAGGTTTTTTTAATGATTGAACAGCCGGCGCTATCAAGTACGTATAAAGGGTTGTTCATCAGAGATGAATTAGGGGCGCAAGGGGCTTGTTGAACGACTGCTGCGCTATCAGGTACGTATAAAAGGGTTGTTCATCTGAGATGAATTAGGCGCGCAAGGGGCTTGTTGAACGACTGCTGCGCTATCAGGTACGTATAAAAGGGTTGTTCATCAGAGATGAACCAGGCGCGCAGAGGCTTCTTGAACGACTGCTGCGCTATCAGGTACGTATAAAATGGTTGTTCATCTGATATGAATTAGGGTGCAGGGGCTTCTTGAGCGACTGCTGCGCTATCAAATATCTACTAAAGGGAGGCTGTTTTATATGAGATAGATAACGGCGCAAGACTCCCGTAAACGCCTAGAAGCCCGATCATCAAATCTAAATAAAAGAGGCTGCTCATCAATTATGAGACAGCCTCTTTCTATTATCTATCAGTAATTACTGAGCGTTAAAGGGAAAGTCTGTAATTGCTGCTGCAGTTACTTTTTCCTGTTTGCCGGTGACCATATTTTTGATACTCACCATTCCTTCCTGCGCTTCACTGTCCCCAATAATAGCAACGAAAGGAATCTCGCGCTTGTTCGCATATTTCATCTGCTTGTCCATCTTGGCATTCTCATGGAACAACTCGGCCGCCACCCCTTTTTCGCGAAGCGCGATAATATGTTGATAGGCCGTTTTGATATGTTGGTCGCCTGTGTACAGGAATATCACTTTTGTCGATTGCTGCGCTGTAGCGGGGAAGAGTTGCATTTCTTCCAATACATCGTAAATGCGATCTACACCAAAAGAAATTCCGACGCCTGAAAGACCGGGTAAGCCAAACAATCCTGTGAGATCATCATAACGTCCACCGCCGCCAATGCTGCCGATCTTTACTACTTCCGGGGCGCGTGCTTCGATGATGATGCCAGTGTAGTAATTCAAACCGCGGGCCAGGGTAAGATCAATTACGGGATGGCTGCTGTAGGTCGTTAATTCGTTGTTGAGTACAAATGTTAGTTCCTCAATGCCCTTAAGGCCAGTGGGAGAGTCTTTCAATACTTCCTTCAGGCGTTCGAGCTTTTCGTCGTTTGTACCATCGATAGAAATGAAGTCTTCTACGATCGCAACTTCAGCTTCGTTTAAACCACGGTCAGTCAGCTCTTTTCTAACACCTTCGATGCCGATTTTATCGAGCTTATCGATCGAGATGGTAATATCAGTCAGTAAGTCGGGGCGTTTAACAAGTTCGGCCAGGCCACCCAGTATTTTACGATTGTTTACGCGCAGGGCAAAACCCTGCAGTCCCAGTTTAGTGAATACCGTATCGTAAATCTTGAGGAGTTCGATTTCGTTGATCAGGGAGGAACTACCCACCACGTCCGCATCACACTGATAAAATTCGCGGTAACGACCACGTGCGGGACGATCACCACGCCAAACCGGCTGAATCTGGTAGCGTTTGAATGGAAAGGTGAGTTCGTTCTGGTTCATTACCACATAACGGGCGAACGGAATCGTGAGATCATACTTCAACGCTTTTTCGCAAAGCAGATTGCCCAGTTCGCGGCTGTCCTTTGCTTGTTGCGCACGACCGAGAATATCACCGTTGTCAAGGATCTTGAAGATCAGTTTATCGCCTTCCTCCCCATACTTCCCGTTAAGTGTGGTAAGGTTTTCCATCGCTGGTGTTTCCAAAGGTTGGAAGCCAAACAGCTCGAATGTATTACGAATGGTTTGCAGTATATAGTTTCTTTTTCTTACCACCGCAGGGCCAAAATCACGGGTACCTTTGGGTATGCTGGGTTTTACCATTATTATAAATTATACGCGTTTAACAGATTGTTTATTTAGAATATTCAGCAGCTGTAACGATTCGTTTGCAGCCATTGAGGATGAGCTGATACACGGGCTCGAACAACGCATCGTCGTACCAGGGATCGGGAACCGGTTGTTGTTGATCCAATAAGAGCTGCACCTTATTACGATCTTCTTCGCTGCGGCTCTTACCCAATACATCTCTGTAGTTGTTAAGGTCCATCACGAAAATGCGATCGAAGTTGTCGAAGTCGGCAGTTTGGAACTGTCGGCCGCGGAGACCGGAGATATCGATGCCATGCTTGCGGGCTACCTGTACTGAACGGGGATCGGGGGGATCACCAACGTGCCAGTTGCCTGTTCCGGCAGAATCTACCGTCCACCCAAGCCGCTGCTCAGTCGCGAGGTGTCTCATAATGCCTTCTGCCAGCGGCGATCGGCAGATATTTCCCAGGCACACCATCAAAATTCTCATCGTAAAAATTCTTTTTTGTGCCTATCACAAGGCTTTTCCAGGCGCAAACCTACATGTTTTTCAGGTAAGTGCATAGTAAACGTACGTGCTCCCTGGCGCTGGCGATATGGAAATGTGCAGGCTGCGCATCTTAATATAAACACCTTATTCCGCGACTCATGAAAGCAAAATCTTTACATAGTAAGAAAATCGATAAAATAAATAGCTGGAGGATACAGCGACTCGCACGGCTACATGCTTTTTATCGCCGGCTCATGTATCGCTTCTCGGGTGTCGCAATGTTTTCGGTATTACTGACGGTTTTAATGACAGGTCCTTACGCTTGCGTGAAAATCGACATGATTAAAAAAGCACCGACAGTTAAACCGAAAGTGAATAGTTCAATTTCGATTTCCGGTAGGTAAGATAAGTCAGCCGTCAACAACAGCGGTTTCAGAAGGTAAAAAACAAGCTCCGCTGGTCGCCCGCCAGGATAGGTGGTAAATTTAAAAGTGATATTTTAACCTTCCTATAAAGTTTATACTAGTTAATTAAAACTATTTTTTTGTATACTTGTAATTCGCAGAACTATGCAAAACGAAGGATCATACAGCAACAACGAAAGAAGAAACTTGCAATACCGCCCTATCGGGGAAGTGGTACGGGGAATATTTTTTATTCTCTTTGGGCTTTTTGCCTTTTTTGCAGAACAGTTAGGAATGGGCGAGTTTAGGTTGCCGACCAATGTCATCTATATAGTAGGAGGAATCCTATGCGCATACGGCCTGTTCCGTGTGATCAATGGCGCGAGGAAATTATTATCTAAATAAGCGAAAGGGAAACTAGTATGAAATTGAGGTTTAACTACCGGACGGGCATTTTATTGCTATTGGCGACCGCATCGTTCTTGATTGCTTGCTCGGATAATAAATCCGTTAAAAAACAAGATACACCAACATCGGGCGAGATCCGTATCTCGGTAGATGAAACGTTTAAACCATTGATGGAAGCGGAACTGAAGGTATTTCAGTCGATATACCCGAAAACGCACATCACTGCAGAATATAAGCCGGAAGCAGATTGTTTCAAAGATCTGTTCAGCGACAGTTCCCGTATGATTATAGTAACACGGGAGCTGAATAATGAGGAGAAGGAGTATTTCAAAAAGGTGAACATCAAGCCAAGAAGTATGCTACTGGCCTGGGACGCACTGGCGCTGGTAACGAATAATGAAAATCCTGACTCGATCTTTACAATGCAACAGGTGCGCGAGATCATGGCAGGTACCAGCCAGCGTAAATGGCAGCTGGTGTTTGACAATGAAAAATCCAGCACGGTGAGGTTCATTGTCGACTCGATCAACAAAGGCAAACCTTTACCACCGCAGACCATGTCTGCCAAAGGAAATGCAGAGGTGATCGACTATGTTTCAAAGAATAAAGACGCGATAGGCGTAATTGGTGTGAACTGGATTTCAGATACGGACGATTACGAAGCTATCGAGTTTACGAATAAAGTAAATGTGGTGAAGGTACGTGCCGACTATGGGTCTGAATTTGTACAGCCTTACCAACTTTATATTGCATCGAGATCTTATCCCTTAGTGAGAGGAATGTTTTTCATTCTCAAAGAACCGCACCAGGGGCTGGGTTCAGGGTTCGCCACTTTTCTCGGAAGCCAGGAAGGCCAACTGTTGATCAGGCGATTTAAATTATTCCCGGCCCGCTCGAATGTGGTGTTCAGGGATGCGACCATAAAATAAAAGCTAAACACATAAACACAACTTTAAAAAACCGATTGCTCATGAACAGAAAGAACTGTTTGATTGCTGCGTTGCTTTGCCTTTCCGGTAGTGCAATGGCCCAATCTGTAGAAGACGGGCTGAAGAATTTGTACTACGAAAAGTACCAATCTGCGAAGCAGGATTTTGAAAAGGTGATAGCCGCGAAACCTACTGAAGACAAGGCTTACTATTACCTGGGTATTGCGGAACTCGGCCTGGAAAACAAAGCTGGTGCTGTAGCAGCATTTCAGAAAGGACTTACTGCTGTACCTAACTCGCCATTGTTAACTGCCGGTTTAGGCCGCATTGACCTGATCGATGGTAAAGTAGAAGCAGCAAAACAAAAGTTTGAGGCTGCCAGCACAGCAACTGAAGGCCGCAATGGCGACGTGGCCCGCGCTATCGCTGATGCTAACTCAGAAATAAAAGGCGGCGACAGGGGTTATGCACTTTCCGTAATGGAAAAACTGCTGAACAACGAAGGCCGTAAAAAGAAAGAAGTATACAACGCAACAGCTGCTGATTACATCGAGCTGGGCGACGCATACAGAATGCTGGGTGGTGAAAACGGCGGTAAAGCCATCACTACTTACGAAAAGGCACTGGAGCTGGACGCGAAAAACGCAGAAGCAGTAACCAAACAAGGTATTGTTAACTACAACGCCCGTTTGCTGCAAGACGCTGTTGCTTCCTGGACTAATGCTACCAATATGGACCCGAACTATGCACCGGCATTCCAGGAGCTGTTTGAGTTCTACTTCACACCGAAGCCCAACCAGTTTTCTGTAGAACATGCTAAAAACTACCTGCAGAAATACCTGGCAGTAGCTGACCCGGCCGATAAACTTAAAAACCAATACTGGCTGGCGTACATGAGCTACCTGAGTAACGATTACGCTGATGCTATCGCGAAAGGAACGGCTGCACTGGCAGAGGCGAATGAAGTGTACAAGCCTAAATTTTCGAGGCTCGTTGGATTGTCTCACCTCCTGAAAGGCGACTCTCTCACGGCACTCAAAGTTGCGGAAGATTATGCAAAATCTGTAGGCGAAGACAAACTCGAAGCACAGGATTATAAACTGATGCAGCAGATCTACGGAAAACTGCAATCCGCTGATTCTGCCACTCAGGCATCTTATACCCAGAAATCACTGGATTACCTGGAAAAATATGCAGAGGCAGACACTTCACGCGATGCAGAAAAATATATTACAGTAGCGGAAGCTTACAAAGCTGCAAATGCTTTAAGAAGAGCAGGCGACTGGTACACAAAAGCACTGGAAGCTAAAATAACTAATAAAGATCAGGTGAGCGCAATGGATTATTATAACCCAGGTAACGCTTACTACTATGGTAGCGCGGGTGGTACAGACACCGCTGCTCTGGATAAATCTCTGGCAGCATTCGCTTTACTGGCTGAAAAGTATCCTGATATCACTACTGGTCACTACTGGTCTGGCCGCGCTGCTGCTGCGAAAGACGTAGAAGCTAAAAGTGGTATTGCTAAGCCTTACTTCGAGAAATACATCTCTATGGCTGAAGGCGATCCGGCTAAAAACAAAACAGGTCTGATTACTGCTTACACCTACCTGATGGTATACTATTACAACCTGGAGGATAAAGCAAACCTGAAATCTTACATCGACAAAATTCTCCCACTGGACCCAGAAAATGGTACGGTGAAGGCGATCAACGATGCGATGAGCAAAACAACCGCAGCTCCTGCTAAAACTAGCGCAGCGGGTACTAAAGGAAAGTAATCGATAACTATTCCATATAGAGAGCAGCGTCCACCAGGGGCGCTGCTCTTTTTTATGCAGTAAAATGAAATTTTAACTAAACCGCAACCTTTCCAGCGTATTGACGGGCCATTTTGGCATGTTTTTTTAGATATAATTGAAATCTTTCCAGCTTTTTGACCAGCTTTTCAAAATTTGTTAAATTAAAGGGTAGATAGGATAGACTATACCGTGGAAAGGATTTTAAGGAAAACCATTAAACCGATTAATTCATGAAAAGGAAAAGTTTAACCATAGCGTTGCTGGCATTGGCAACAGGAGTTATGGCCCAATCCGTTGACGATGGGCTGAAGCATCTTTATTACGGAAAATATCAGTCAGCAAAACAAGACCTGGAAAAAGTAGTGGCTGCAAAGGCCAATGACGATAGGGGCTATTATTATCTCGGTATCGCCGAGTTAGGCCTTGAAAACCAGGCAGGTGCTGCTGCCGCTTTTCAGAAAGGCTTACAGGCTGTGCCTAATTCACCGCTGTTAACAGTGGGTGCGGGCCGTATCGACCTGTTGAAAGGCGATGCCGCTGCAGCTAAGCAAAAGTTTGAAACGGCTATTACAGCAACTAAAAATAAAAACGGAGAAGTAGCCCGCGCAGTAGCGGATGCTAATACCGAAGTTAAAGGTGGCGACCGTGCCTATGCATTGAAAGTAATGGAGACATTGCTGAACAATGAGGGCGCTAAGAAGAAGGAGATTTACAACGCCACCGCCGCCGATTACATCGAACTGGGTGATGCTTTGCGCTACCTCGGTGGTGAAAACGGTGGTAAGGCCATCGCTTCCTATGAGAAAGCGATCGATCTGGATCCTAAAAATGCAGAAGCGATCATGAAGCAAGGCCTCGTAAATTACAATGCTAAATTGAAGCAGCAGGCCCTGGGCGACTGGGTACGGGCAACGACAACCGATCCACAATATGGTCCGGCCTTCTTTGAACTGTATTCATTTTACTTCACGCCACGTGCCGACCAGCTGGATATTTCCAAAGCAAAAGATTACCTGCAGAAGTACCTGGCAGTAGCGGATCCGACCGACAAAGTGGGTAACGAATACTATTTGGCGGCCATCACCTTCTTTAACAAAGATTACGATGAGGCCATCAACAAGGCGAAAGCCTTGATGCCTGTAGCCAATGAAGTTTTCCAGGGTAAACTGACCCGCCTGATCGGCGACGCTTATCTGCAGAAAGGTGACTCTTTGAACGCACAGAAGACCATGGATGAGTATGTTGCCAAAGTGGGCGATGCCAAACTGGTAGTAGATGACTACAAGCTGCTCAGCGAAATCTATGGTCGCATGAAGTTCGCCGACTCTACTGCACAGGTGCAGAATGATACGAAAGCGCTTACTTACCTGGAAAAATATGCTACTTCCGATACGACCAAGGATGCGGACCGTTTCGAAAGTGTAGCGAAGGCATATGCTGCAGCTCACGTATATGATAAAGCCGGTGATTGGTACCAACGCCTGCTGGACCTGAAACTGGAAAAGAAGGAAAATCCATCCGCGATCGACTATTATAATGTCGGCTTGAACTATTACCGTGGCTCCGCCAGTGAGGCCGGAACCGACACCACGCTGTTGAATCGTGCAGACACTGCTTTTGGCCGCCTGGCAGAAAAGTTCCCGGATATTACCACCGGCCACTACTGGCGCGGGATGGCGAATGCCGGTAAGGACGTGGAGGCCAAAACGGGCGTAGCGCTGCCTTACTTCGAGAAGTACATCACCATGGCAGAAAGCGACCCTGCAAAGAACAAGGCAGGCCTGGTGAAAGCCTACACCTATATTATGGTATACTACTATAATACCGACGACAAGGCGAACCTCCAGAAGTATATGGACAAGGTTTTGCCGCTGGATCCGAACAATGAAGCGGCCAAAGCCATTAAAGAAAACCTGGCTTCCAAAACAGGAACAGGGGCCAAAGCCACAAAATAGCAGTTTGAACAGCTCAACGGCTGTTATAACACATAAGTAGGAAGGAGTTTTCACAGTTTTTTGAACGCTGTGAAAACTCCTTTCTGTTTCTAATAGAAATGTATTCATATCTGATTATATTACATATGCAAAAAAATAATTAGATTTTCCTCATTGTTCATTTGTATTTTGGTATAGTTACAGTATTTTTGCCTGATTGGAATTACATTTCAACTTATTAGGGGAAGCTTATGTCATTTGGAAGTGAAATTTTAACTGCTACAAATACTCCGTTCAGTTATTTTCCTATTGTGCTGCAAATGCTTGCGGCCCTGGGATTCGTAGCGATAACAATGGTGGCCACACACTTTCTCGGCCCTAAACGTAAAACCAGCGATAAACTGATCAACTTCGAGAGCGGTATCGAGCAGAAGGGTAATGCCCGTCAGCCGGTAGCGATCAAGTATTTTCTGACGGCAATTTTGTTTGTGTTGTTCGATGTGGAAGTGATCTTTTTCTACCCTTACGCTGTTAATTTCAGGGGATTAGGTTGGGACGGCTTTATGGCAATGCTGATGTTTGTCGGCTTTTTCGTAGGCGGTTTCATCTACATCTGGAAGAAAGGCGCTCTCATGTGGGAGGATTAAGGCACTTTACTTGCAGTACATTATCTGATAGGGAACTTTTTGAAACTTATATAAATCTCCCGCTCGGGAGGCTAGGAGGTAAATATGGCACGTCCGGTTCAATTTAATAATAAGGTGAAGATGGTAGAGGCGCCCCAGGGTTATGGCGGCGAAGGCTTTTTTGCCACCTCTTTTGATAAAGTGATTGGTTTGGCCAGGAAAAACTCCATCTGGCCGCTGCCCTTTGCAACTTCGTGCTGCGGCATCGAGTTCATGGCGACCATGGGTGCTCACTACGATCTGGCCCGCTTTGGTGCAGAACGTATGGGTTTTACCCCCCGTCAGTGTGATGTGTTGCTGGTAATGGGTACGATTTCTAAAAAGATGGGTCCTGTATTACGCCAGGTATACCTGCAAATGGCCGAGCCTCGTTGGGTAATCGCCGTGGGTGCCTGTGCGAGCAGCGGCGGTATTTTCGATACTTACTCTGTGCTGCAGGGCATTGACCAGGTGATACCGGTGGATGTATACGTTCCAGGTTGCCCTCCGCGCCCGGAAGCGATCCTGGATGGCTTTATGAAAGTGCAGGAGCTGGTGCATAACGAAAGTTTACGCCGCCGTCACTCCCCGCAGTACAAAGAGCTGATGAACTCCTACGGAATTGAATAGCACTGGCTTTATCCGACAGCCACAAGCATAGATAACTGTAATTGTATATTGTAATGTCCCTCACGAACGAACATATTAGAAGCAGGCTTGCAGAGAAGTTTGGTGATGCTATCACCCATGTGGAAGAGCCGTATGGCATGCTTACCTTCACTGCACCGAAAGAACTAAACCTGAAGGTGCTGCAGTTCCTGTACGACGAAGAAGACCTGAAGTTCAGGTTTATGACCGACCTCACTGGCGTACACTATCCCGACCAGGTGGGTGCCGAACTCGGCGTCGTTTATCATCTTAACAATATGCGCGACAATGTAAAGATCCGCTTTAAGGTATTTACGGCTGTTGCTGCACCACAGATATTTACCGCTACCCGCTTGTTTGAGGCGGCGAACTGGATGGAACGCGAAACGTATGACTTCTTTGGAATCGATTTCGTGGGCCACCCGAACCTGAAACGCATTCTCAATGTGGATGAAATGGATTACTTCCCGATGCGTAAGGAGTTTCCGCTGGAAGACCAGACCCGTATTGACAAAGACGACGAAATGTTTGGTCGCGGTACAATTGATAAACAGTAATTAGAAATAAGACGAAATGAGTAATGGAAAACAGATGAAGCCGTACCGATGGAGTGGTGATACACACGCCGGGGCCGCTGTATCTGCTTTCCATTTCCTTTTTATATCATAATAAAGGCTATGTCAGAGCAGCAACATATAAACCTGCCGGAAGGCTCGATTGAAAAGCAGACAACGACGCTGAACCTGGGTCCTACCCACCCGGCTACACACGGTGTATTCCAGAACGTTATGGAGCTGGACGGTGAAAGAGTGGTATCGACCGTTCCTACTGTAGGATATATTCACCGGGCTTTTGAGAAAATAGCTGAACGCCGGCCTTATTACCAGATTACGCCGCTGACGGACAGGCTTAACTACTGTTCTTCTCCCATCAACAATATTGGCTGGCACCTGACGGTGGAAAAGCTGCTGGGTATTGAAACGCCTAAGCGTGTGGATTACCTGCGCGTGATCATCATGGAACTGGCGCGTATTGCAGACCACCTGATCTGTAACTCTGTAATCGGGGTGGACAGTGGTGCGTTTACGGGCTTCCTGTACGTGATGCAGTACCGCGAGTTGATTTATGAAATTTACGAAGAAGTATGTGGTTCGCGCCTCACGACTAACATTGGTCGTATCGGCGGTTTCGAAAGAAACTTTACGCCCACTGCTTTTGCTAAAATAGAAAAGTTCCTGAACGAGTATCCGGACGTGTTGCGTGAGTTTGAAAAACTCTTTAACCGTAACCGCATATTCATGGAACGTACGATCGGCGTTGGACCTATCTCCGGCGAAAGAGCGCTGAACTACGGCTTTACAGGACCTAACCTGCGTGCGACCGGCGTTGACTACGACGTACGTGTGGCGCAGCCTTACAGCTCTTACCAGGATTTTGATTTCACGATTCCTGTAGGTTCTACGGGCGATACGTACGATCGTTTCCTGGTGCGTAACGGTGAAATGTGGCAGAGCCTCAGCATCATCCGCCAGGCGATGGACAAAGTGAAATCGCTGCCGGCAGATGTTTTTCATGCGGATGTACCTGCGTACTACCTGCCTGAGAAAGAGGATGTGTATACAAAGATGGAAGCGCTGATCTATCACTTTAAGATCGTGATGGGTGAGACGGAAATATTACCTGGTGAAGTGTATCACGCAGTAGAAGGCGGCAACGGCGAACTGGGTTACTACCTGATCAGTGATGGTGGCCGCTCTCCCTACAGGCTGCACTTCCGCCGGCCGTGCTTTATTTACTACCAGGCTTATCCTGAACTGGTGAAAGGTGCCATGCTGAGCGATGCGATCATTTGTATGAGTAGCCTGAACCTGATTGCAGGTGAGCTGGACGCGTAAAGATTATTAGCGAAATAAATTACAAACTCGAAGGGGTTTATTATGATACAATTTTCTGAAGAGAAGCTGAATAAAGTAAAGGAGATCATGGCACGCTACCCGGAGGGGAAGCAGAAAAGTGCGCTGATACCGGTGTTGCACCTGGCGCAGGAAGCATTTGGCGGCTGGTTAAGCTCCGATACGATGGATTATGTAGCAAGCCTGCTGCAGATCACCAACATCGAAGTGTACGAGGTGGCAACCTTTTACAGCATGTTTAACCTGCAACCCGTAGGCAAGTACCTGTTTGAAGTTTGTCAGACTGGACCCTGCATGGTTAACGGTTCCGACCAGATCATTGACTACATTAAACAGAAGCTGGGCATTGGCGTTGGTGAAACCACCCCCGATGGCCTTTTTACTTTAAAGACGGTAGAGTGCCTGGGCGCCTGCGGTTACGCACCTATGATGCAGCTGGGCAAACATTACCGCGAGCACCTGACGCCTGCAAAAGTAGATGCCATCATCGACGAGTGCAGAGCGAAAGCCGGGAATTAAGCATAAGCTGAAGTGTGCGACGCAACGGAGGTTGAATAGTATTACCAAAGCTGATCTCATAAAGAAAGAAAATATAACAACGCTAACAGCGGAGAACATGGGACGAAAATTATTGCTAGACAAAGCGCATATAGAAGGCATCCGGTATTACGACGTATACCGGAAGAACGGAGGTTATGCAGCGGCTGAAAAGGCCCTGAAGTCCATGACGACCGACCAGGTGCTGGACGAAGTGAAAAAGAGCGGCCTGCGTGGTCGTGGTGGTGCGGGCTTCCCGACGGGATTGAAATGGAGCTTTATCGCCAAACCGGAAGGTGTTCCCCGTTACCTGGTGTGCAACGCGGACGAATCTGAACCAGGTACGTTCAAAGACCGTTACCTGATGGAGTTTCTCCCTCACCTGCTGATCGAAGGCCTGTTGATTTCGAGCTATACACTCGGTGCCAACAGCACTTATATATACATCCGTGGCGAATATGCGTGGATTCCGGATATCCTGGAAGAAGCGATTGCCGAAGCCAAGAAGAACGGCTGGCTGGGTAAAAACATCCAGGGTACCGGCTTCGATCTTGAAATATATGTACAACGCGGCGGCGGCGCTTACATCTGCGGCGAAGAAACAGCGCTCATCGAATCACTCGAAGGTAAGCGCGGTAACCCAAGACTGAAACCACCATTCCCGGCGGTGAAAGGTTTGTGGCAGTCGCCTACCGTGGTAAACAACGTAGAAACACTGGCGGCCGTAGTGCCGATCATCAATATTGGTGGTGAAGAGTATGCAAAGATTGGTGTTGGTAAATCAACCGGCACGAAACTTATTTCTGCATGCGGCAACATCAACAAACCTGGTGTGTATGAAATAGACATGACCATCAGCGTGGAAGAATTTATTTATTCTGAAGAATACTGCGGCGGCATTCCTAACGGCAAACGCCTGAAGGCTTGTATCCCCGGCGGATCTTCCGTACCCATCCTGCCTGCTAACCTGTTGCTGACTACCGCAAAAGGAGAGAAGCGTATGATGAACTACGAAAGCCTGAACGACGGTGGTTTTGCTACCGGAACTATGATGGGATCGGGCGGTTTCATTGTGCTGGACGAAGACCAATGCGTGGTTCGTCACACCCTGAGCCTCGCACGCTTCTATCACCACGAAAGCTGCGGACAGTGTAGCCCTTGCCGTGAAGGTACCGGCTGGATGAAACGTGTGTTGTTGAACATCGAGAACGGTAAAGGTAAAATGAGCGATATCGATCTGCTGTGGGACATCCAACGTAAGATCGAGGGTAATACGATTTGTCCGCTGGGTGATGCGGCGGCCTGGCCGGTAGCGGCGGCGATCCGTCACTTCCGTGACGAGTTCGAGTGGCATATTACGCACCCGGAAGAAGCGCTGAAACGCAACTTCGGACTGGCACACTACGCCGATCCATTACCGGTACCACAGCCTGTAGCCTAATTAGCAAACATGACGCGCCGATGCGCGAAAAAATATAAGTCATTATTATGGCGGAAGAAAAGAAATTATTCAAAGTTACGATCGACAATATCTCTGTTGAGGTAGAGCCGGGCACCACCATCCTGAATGCTGCCCGCCAGATTGGAGGAGATATAGTGCCCCCGGCTATGTGCTATTACAGCAAGTTGCAGGGGAGTGGCGGTAAATGCCGTACCTGCCTGGTAAAAGTGAGCAAAGGTTCTGAAGCAGATCCGCGCCCTATGCCTAAGCTGGTGGCCAGCTGCCGTACTACCGTAATGGACGGTATGGAAGTAGCCAACATCACCTCTCCCGAAGTAATTGAAGCCCGTAAAGGTGTAGTAGAGATATTACTGCTGAACCACCCACTGGACTGTCCCATTTGTGACCAGGCTGGTGAGTGTCATCTACAGGACCTTAGCTACGAGCATGGTGTAAGCGCAACCCGTTACGAGTTTAAGCGCCGCACGTTCGATAAAGTGGACCTGGGCGACAAGATCCAGCTGCACATGACGCGTTGCATTCTTTGCTACCGTTGCGTATTTACAGCCGATCAGCTCACCGAGAAACGCGAGCACGGCGTACTGGGGCGTGGTGAACATGCCGAAATCGGTACTTATATTAAAGAATCACTGGATAACGACTTTATCGGCAACGTGATCGACGTTTGCCCGGTAGGCGCCCTTACCGATAAAACCTTCCGTTTCAAAAACCGCGTATGGTTCCTGAAGCCGGTAGATGCACACCGCAACTGCGAAAATCCGAAGTGCTGTGGTAAAACCACGCTTTGGATGAGAGGCGAAGAAGTGTTTCGTGTAACCGCCCGTAAAGATGTGTATGGAGAAGTGGAAGCCTTTATCTGCGATACCTGCCGCTTCGATAAAAAGGAAGCGAAAGACTGGGTAGTGGAAGGTCCGCGTAACATCAGCCGCTCCAGCGTTATTTCCCAGAATCACTATGTAAAAACAGTGAAGCCGCAGGAAACCATCGAGAAGGTACTGGATGGCCGCAAGCCGAAACTGCTGATGGACATTCACACAGTGAGCGAGGTAAACCGTCCGGGAATTGACTTGTCGCAGATCGAAGGTCCGGCGCATTCCGATGACTTTAATAAGAAAGGAGTTCAATAATTGATTTATGCAGTTCATGGGAATAGATTTAGTATTCGTTCTTGAAAAAATATTGCTGATATCTGCCGTACTGGCTGTATCGCTGGTGGTGGCCATGTATTGCACCTGGGGCGAACGTAAAGTAGCGGGCTGGATACAGGACCGTATTGGTCCCGATCGTGCGGGTCCGCTGGGGTTATTGCAACCGCTCGCGGATGGTGGTAAACTCTTCTTCAAAGAAGAAATTATCCCTTCGAACGCTAACCGCTTTTTGTTCGTACTGGGTCCGTCCCTGGCGATGCTAACCGCTTGTATGACCGGCGCCGTTATTCCCTGGGGAGATGTGCTCACCATTGGTGACATGCAGGTGTCGTTGCAGGTGGCGGACATCAACGTAGGCATTCTTTACATCTTCGGCGTAGTGAGTTTAGGTGTATATGGAATTATGATCGGCGGCTGGGCGTCCAATAACAAATTCTCCCTGCTGGCGGCCGTTCGCGGTGCTTCGCAGATCATCAGTTATGAGCTGGCAATGGGTATGTCGCTGATTGCGCTGCTCATGCTTACCCAAACACTGAGCCTGAAGGAGATCGTTGAGCAACAGCGTGAAGGTTACTGGAACATCGTTTACCAGCCACTGGGCTTTTTACTGTTCCTGATCTGTGCGTTTGCCGAATGTAACCGTGCTCCGTTTGACCTTCCCGAAGCAGAGAACGAATTGAACGGTGGTTATCACCTGGAGTATTCGTCGATGAAACTGGGTTTCTTCCTGTTCGCGGAGTATATCAACATGTTTATCAGTTCTGCGCTGATGGCGACCCTCTACTTCGGTGGTTACGCCTTCCCATTCATGGACGAGCTGGGGCTGAGCGGCAACGTAGTAACGATACTCGGCATCGTGGCCTTGTTCCTTAAAACGTTCGCTTTCATCTTCTTCTTCATGTGGGTAAGATGGACGCTGCCAAGGTTCCGTTACGACCAGCTGATGAAACTGGGTTGGAAAGTACTGATTCCACTGGCGCTGCTGAATATGTTACTGACAGGTGGATTTATCCTGTGGCAACAGAGCTAAAATAAATTGAGCAACAACATTGACTGAGAAAGTCATCAATATAAACTAATTGAGATGGAAGCATTAACTAACAGGTCGCAGGCAGTAGACAGAAGTCCGATGAACTTCTGGGAAAGACTTTACCTGCCCGCTATTTTCAAAGGTTTGGGCATTACGTTCAAACACCTGTTCAGGAAAAAGGCAACCGTAAGGTTCCCTGAAGAGAAAAGACAGTTCAGCCCCGTTTTCCGCGGACTGCACATCCTGAACCGCGATGAAGAAGGACGCGAGCGTTGCACTGCCTGTGGTTTGTGCGCAGTGGCTTGTCCGGCCGAGGCCATTACCATGGAAGCGGCAGAACGTAAGGAGGGTGAAGAAAACCTGTATCGTGAAGAGAAGTATGCAGCGCGTTATGAGATCAATATGCTGCGTTGCATTTTCTGTGGTTTCTGCGAAGAGGCCTGTCCGAAAGAGGCGATCTATATGACCGAAACATTTGCGCCGGCGAACTACCAGCGTAAAGGTTTCATTTACGGAAAAGACGATCTGCTGATCCCCGATCCTAAAGCAAAAGCGTAACTGAAAATTTATAAGCGAGAAAATGAGTTTACAAGAGATCATTTTTATTGTTCTGTCGATCGTGTCCATCGTGACGGCGCTGGGCGTTATCATCAGTAAGAACCCGGTGAATAGTGTGTTATCGCTGATCGTACTGTTCTTTTCCATCACCTGCCACTACATTATGCTGAATGCGCAGTTCCTGGCGATCGTGAACTTTATTGTTTACATGGGCGCCATCATGGTACTGTTCCTGTTCGTGATCATGCTGTTAAACCTTAATGCCGAGCTGGAGCCGCAGAAGCGTAACTGGCTGAAGTATGCAGGGGCTATCAGCGGTGGTGCGCTGTTGCTGGTGATTACCGGTGTATTACGTTCCGCCAGCATGGCATCGCTCGATATGGAGAATGCCAGCGAAATCGGTTTGATCCAGAACCTGGGTCACACATTGTTTTCACAGTACGTGGTGCCGTTCGAGATCAGCAGCATCCTGTTCTTAACCGCCATGGTAGGTGCTGTGGTACTGGGTAAAAAAGACTAACATTCAATCTAACAGAAACATATTATGCCGGTTCAGTATTACATCTTTTTAAGCATAGCGCTGTTTTGCATCGGGGTGATGGGCGTGTTGATCCGCAGGAACGCTATCGTCATTTTTATGTGCATTGAGCTGATGCTGAATGCCGTAAACCTCTTGCTGGTGGCTTTTTCCAAAATGTGGGTGGATGCAGGTCGTATTGATGCGGCAGCTGCACAGTTATTCGTGTTCTTTATCATGGTGGTAGCCGCTGCTGAAGTAACAGTAGGTTTGGCCGTTATCGTGATGATGTACCGTAACGCACATTCTGTAGACATCAACATATTAAACAGGTTAAAGAACTAACCCTCACGGGTCTTTACCGTAACTGTAATTTCGTAATTAGTATTTGAGCAAATGATACATCTTGTTTGGCTGGTTCCTTTACTGCCGCTGTTAGGCTTTCTGATCAATGGGCTGGGAAGGAAAAGTTTATCCAAATCGTTGGTAGGCATTATTGGTAGCGGCGCTATTATCGCCGGTTTTGTGATCAGCCTGCTCATATTCCTCGACGTGAGAACACCGGGTTTCACTACAGAGGTAGTAACCTTGTTCGACTTCATTTCCGTAGGTAGCCTCAGCATTCCGTTTGCTTTCCAGGTGGACCAGCTGAGCGCGTTGTTCCTGCTGATCATCACGGGCGTAGGTTCCCTCATTCACATTTATTCCACTTCCTACATGCACGAGGAAAGTAACGAAGGTTTTGCCCGTTACTTCGCTTACCTCAACCTGTTCGTATTCTCTATGCTGTTGCTGGTGCTGGGCGCCAACTACGTAATGATGTTCATCGGCTGGGAGGGTGTAGGTTTATGTTCTTACCTGTTGATCGGTTTCTGGTTTAAAAATCCCAGTTACAATAAAGCAGCTAAGAAAGCCTTTGTGATGAACCGCATTGGTGACCTTGGCTTTTTGCTCGGTATTTTCCTGATGATCGCCAACTTTGGTTCTGTAACCTTCCCTGAAGTGTTTGCGCAGGCAAAGGAGCTGGGACTGAACAGTGGTGTGCTGATGGCGATCGCCGCCCTGCTGTTTGTAGGTGCGAGGTAAATCGGCACAGGTACCTTTATACACCTGGCTACCCGATGCGATGGCGGGTCCAACCCCGGTATCGGCCCTGATACACGCGGCGACGATGGTTACGGCCGGTATCTATATGGTGGCCCGCAGCAACGTGATTTATTCTTTGTCGCCCTGCGTACAGATGGTAGTGGCTGTTATCGGCCTGGTAACTGCCCTGCTGGCGGCTTCTATCGCACTGAAACAAAACGATATTAAAAAAGTACTGGCTTACTCCACCGTGAGTCAGCTGGGTTATATGTTCATCGCCCTCGGCGTTGGCGCTTATACCGCTGCTGTTTTCCACGTGATGACGCACGCATTCTTCAAAGCCCTGTTGTTCCTCGGTTCCGGCAGTGTTATTCACGCGATGGGTGGCGAGCAGGATATTCGTAAGATGGGTAACCTCAAAAAGTGGATGCCGATTACCAATATCACCTTCCTGATCGGCTGCCTGGCGATTGCCGGTATTCCTGGTCTGTCGGGCTTCTTCTCTAAAGATGAAATTCTGGCGCATGCATTTGTATCGAACAAGGTGATTTACGCAGGCGCGCTTATCGGCGCACTGATGACCGCCTTCTACATGTTCCGCCTGTATTATATTACCTTCTGCGGACAGTTCCGCGGCACACACGAGCAGGAACATCACCTGCACGAAAGCCCGGTAGCTATTACTTTCCCGCTGATTGTACTGGCCATCCTTTCTGTAATTGGTGGTTATGTAGGCATGCCTGCTGCATTCGGCGTACCGAACCTGCTGCAAGGTTACCTGCACCCGATCTTCGAAGGCGCACACGTAACAGAACATGGTCACTTAAGCCATTCGATGGAATGGATACTGATGGGCATCAGCTCCGGACTGGTGATCGTAACGATCCTTTTTGCGCGCAGCAAATTTATTAACTACAAGGACAGCGGTGTGGCTAACACCGGCATCTCTAAAATATTGGAGAACAAATGGTATGTGGATGAATTGTACGATGCTGTCATCGTAAAGCCACTTATCGCTTTATCCCGTTTCTTCCAGGACGTGATCGAACGTTCGGGTATTGACGGATTGGTGAACGGTGTTGGTAAAGGCGTAAAATGGAGCGGCCGCCAGGCGAGACTGTTGCAAAACGGTCTGGTAGGCTTCTACATCTTTGCGATGGTATTAGGTATGATCCTCCTGTTAGTGATCAGTATGTTTTTATAATAGTTGGTAGTAAGATAAATTATGTTGACAGTATTACTAATATTGATCCCTTTGGTAGCAGGCCTGATCGCATTCGGCCTTAAAGGGACGGGCGCTAAGGTGCTGAGTTTAATTGCTTCCATTGCCACCCTGGCAGTGGGCGTTGGCGCCTGGGCACAGTTCGGGTCGCAGGGGGCGGAGAGCCTTCGCTTCACGGCTGAATGGATTCCACAGCTGGGCAGCCAGTTTAACGTAGGCGTAGACGGTATGGGCCTTATGTTATGCCTGCTTACCGCCATCTCTTTCCCGCTGATTTTTATTACCATTTATACCCGTGAATACGAGCAGCCCAATGCCTTTTATGGTTTGATGCTGCTGTCGCAGGCCGGTCTGATGGGCGTGTTTACCGCTTATGACGCCCTGCTGTTCTACGTGTTCTGGGAGCTGGCGCTGATCCCCGTTTACTTCCTCTGCTCTATGTGGGGTGGTGAGAAAAGGATCGCCGTTACCTTTAAGTTCTTCATCTACACCTTTATCGGCTCGTTGCTGATGCTGGTGGGACTGATTTACATCTATACACAAACACAGTCGTTCGAGTGGAGCGCGTTTACCTCGCTCACTATGGCGCAGAATGAGCAGAGCTGGTTGTTCTGGCTGTTCTTCGTTGCCTTTGCGATCAAGATGCCTGTGTTCCCGTTCCATACCTGGCAGCCCGATACTTACGAGCAGTCGCCTACACCGGTAACAATGGTGCTTTCGGGCATCATGGTGAAGATGGGCCTGTTCGGTGTGGTGCGCTGGCTGTTGCCGGTATTACCACTCGGCGCGTACATGTGGGCGGAAGTAGCCATGGTACTGTCGATTATCGGCATCATCTACGCTTCCTGCATAGCGATGCTGCAGCAGGACATCAAAAAACTGATCGCTTATTCTTCTATCGCACACATCGGTCTCATGGCGGCGGCAATTTTCGCTAACAACGAACAGAGCCTCCAGGGCATGCAGGTGCAGATGTTTAACCACGGTATCAACATCATCGGCCTCTGGATCATCGTAGAGATCATCCAGCAAAGATTACATATCAAGAACCTGAACGAAATGGGCGGCATTGCCACGGTAGCACCACGTATGGCGATCTTCCTGGTGGTGATCAGCTTCGCGAATATCGCGCTGCCGCTTACCAACGGTTTTATTGGCGAGTTCCTGATGTTCAGCGGCCTGTTCCAGTATAACGTTTGGTTCGCCGCCGTAGCCTGTCTCGGTATCATCCTTTCCGCCGTGTACACACTCAACATGGTGCAGAAAGTGATTTTCGGCGAAGCGAATACCCTTACCGGTACCTTCACCGATCTTAAAGCCGGCGAAACATTCTCCCTGACCGTGATCGTGGCCATCATCCTGGTGCTGGGCGTATATCCTAAACCGCTGCTGGAACTGGTATCGCAGACAACCGTTTGGCTCGATAAAGTGATTTGATATTAGTTGATAAAGAACATACTAAAAGGATTTCGTAACGCAAGAATATGAACGCATTAATCTCTTCTGCTCTGTTTGGTGTTTGCCTGATGTTTATCGGGTTAGTTGTAAAGAACAAGCAAAGCATTAAATATTTTGCCATCCTCGGCGCAGCTATGTCCTTCGGGGCTAACCTGCTGGATTGCTACAACGTGGGCACCACCCTTTATGGCATGATCGAAGTGAGCAGCTTCTCCGTAGTATTCAACGGCGTGGCTATCGGCGCTACGATGTTGTACTTCCTCCTTTGCGGCAGCTCGTTCGAGAAAGTAGGTGAGCACGTAGCCGATTACTTTGCGCTGATGTTTTTTATCCTGGCGGGTATTACCATCGCCTCTTCTTTCAGCAACCTGTTGATGTTGTTCCTGGCGATCGAGATCATCTCCATCCCACAATACATCCTCGCAGGGGCCGATAAAAGGAACCAAAAGAGTAACGAAGCATCTTTAAAATACTTCCTGATGGGCTCCTTCTCCACCGGCATTTTGCTGATGGGTATCGCGCTTATCTACGGTGCCGCCGGCAGCTTCAACCTCGCTGAAATTGGTCTGGGTACCGGCGAACTGCATCCATTGTCGCTTTGCGGTATTATGCTGATGGCTTTCGCCCTTTCCTTTAAAGTGTCTGCCGCTCCCTTCCACTTCTGGACGCCTGATGTGTACGATGGCTCACCTACCGTATTCACTGCATTCATGGCCACCGTGGTAAAAGCGGGTAGCTTCGTCGCCTTCGCCCGTCTGTTCCACACTGCGTTTGCAGGAGGTTCCATCAGCGAACACTGGGGACTCATCATCGCGATCATCACCGCACTCACCCTGCTGATCGGTAACATTACCGCCGTATTCCAGCAGAGCGTGAAACGTATGCTGGCTTACTCCAGCATCGCGCAGGCAGGCTTTATGCTGTTTGCTGTAGTTGCGATGAACGAAACCGCTACCCAGGGTATTATCCTGTATGCAGCGGCATATAGTGTTGCGAGCATCGGCATCTTCGCCGTACTGCTGAAGCTGGGCGACTATACACTCGATGGCTTTAATGGCCTGGCTAAGTCTCAGCCGCTCATGGCTTTCGCTACTACCGTATTCCTGATGTCGCTGGCAGGCATCCCGCTTACCGCCGGCTTCTTTGCTAAATACTTCGTACTGGCTGCGGCTATCCAGCAAGGCGGTTTATTATGGCTGGTGATCCTCGCCGTATTGTGTGCTGCGGTAAGCGTGTACTACTACTTCCGCGTGATCATGGCCATGTACTTCAAATCAGGTACACCGCAGATCACCGAGCCAAGTGGCGGCTTTAAAGCCGGACTGGTACTGGCTGTGGCGATCGTAATCGTATTGGGTGTATATCCCAACCTGCTGCTTAACCTGTTATAATAGAAACACATTGATAGTAAAAAGAGGGATGCCTGCAGGTATCCCTCTTTTTATTTGTACGGGTAAGCATCCTGACCGAATTATCTTAACTTTAGGGTAACCCGCTTTTTATGAAATTCTTGGACACGTTTTATCTTGCACTCCGTTCCGTATTGGGTAACCGCCTGCGCACCTTTTTAACGGTGGCGATCATCGCTTTGGGCATCATGGCCCTGGTAGGCATCTTTACGGCAATTGAGAGCATTAAGTCCAGTATTTACGGCAGCTTTGCCAGCATGGGCGCTAACGGCTTCACCATCCGCAACCGCGAAATGATTGTTCGCATCGGCGGGGGAGGTGGTGCTACCAAAGGCACTAACACCACCCGCAGGCGTATCAAAACCTCCAACCGCAATAAAGTGATCCGTTACGAAGAGGCCATGGCCTTTAAGGAACGTTTTGCTTTTCCATCGATGGTGACGGTATCGTTCCGTGCGGGAGGTGGTATCACGGTGTATAGGGGACAACGAAAAACGAATCCGACGGTGAACGTAATGGGCGGCGATGAAAACTACCTTCGCTTTTCCGGGTACGATTTGCAGATGGGCCGCGACTTCAATACACTCGATATGCAATCCGCCCGCAACGTAGCCATACTTGGGATGGACGTGGCCAAGAAGCTGTACGGCGAAGACCTGAAAGATGTGGAGAACAGCACCGTGCGCGTAGGTAATGTGCGTTACCGCGTGATAGGGGTGCTGAAGGCAAAGGGCAGCAGTGGATTTATGAGTGCAGATAACGTGGTGCTTACCACCGTGGCCAATACCCGGCGCGTGTTCATTCGTCCGAATGCATCCTACAACATTGGCGTAAACGTGAACAACATCAGCCAGATCGACGTGGCGATGGGCGAGGCCACGGGCCTCATGCGCATCATCCGTAAATTGTCGCTCGATGAAGAAAATAACTTCTACCTCAGTAAAAGCGATAGCCTGGCAGAGATCCTGTTCAAAAGTTTAAGCAACGTGACTTATGCCGCCATCCTCATCGGTTTTATCACCCTGTTCGGTTCTTCTATCGGGTTGATGAATATTATGCTGGTAGCTGTAGCAGAGCGTACCCGCGAGATCGGCGTTACAAAGGCATTAGGGGCTACATCCTCCACCATTCGTATGCAATTCCTGCTGGAGGCGGTAGTGATCAGTGTGATGGGCGGCCTGTTCGGCGTCATCCTTGGTATGCTGGTGGGCAACCTCGTGTCGTTACTCTTAGGCAGTTCCTTCATCATTCCCTGGTTATGGATCACGCTGGGCATATTACTTTGTGCCACGGTAGGACTCATCTCCGGGTTATATCCCGCATTAAAGGCCTCGCGCCTCGACCCGATCGTGGCACTGCGCTACGAGTAATTTACACGACTATGCTGGACTTACAAAGTTTGGGCGACCTGGGCATATTTGACCAGCTGCATCCCGATCGCGCCTTGTTTAAACTGATCGACCATACCCGTACCGATAATGGTATGGAGCGGCTGAAACAGCGGCTGAAAGAGCCGATCAGCGACCGGGACAAACTGCTGCAAACACAGGCGGCCATCCGTTACATACAAGAGCGGATCGATAAGTTTAACCTGCCACTGTCCAACGACGATGTATACTACCTCGAGAAATATTTAGAGTCCAGTGTGGTGCCGGTCGACGTGAGCAACAAGGTGAAACGCACCATGCAGATCATGAGCAGGCAGCTGACCGACAAGAGCAATTACTATTACATTGTTGGTGCCGCTAAACGCGCTATCTACTTCCTGTACGGCATGCAGCAGTTCGTGGAAGGTGTACAGTCCGAAGAGGTGCCGCCTGTCCTTAAAGTACTGCTCGACAGCATGGCAGCCACTATCGGTGAGTTCGATCTTCACCAGTTAAAGCTCGACGACGAGATCAGCGAAACCGAGTTGTTCGTTTTCGACCATGCCTTGCGCGCGACACACAAACCCAAAGCAGCCGCCTTCCTCGAAACCCTGTACGAGCTGGATGCCCTGTACTCCCTCGCTAAATTCAGTCAGCGTTACCACCTTAGTTTTCCTGAAATAACAGCGGATGAGTGCCGGCTGAAAGGGTTGTATCACTTGCAGGTGCGCAAGCCTGTGCCGAACGATATCGACTTCAGCGAGGCGCATTGTTTATTCCTGACAGGCGCCAATATGACTGGCAAATCCACCCTTATCCGCGCCATTTGCCTGGCCGTATACTTTGCTCACCTTGGCATAGGCGTGCCTGCCAGCGAAGCCAAAATCCCCTTATTCGCGGATATCGTGATCGCCATTAATAAAACCGACGATCTGCAGCGGGGCTACAGCCATTTTATGAGTGAGATCAAACGCGTGAAACTGGCAGTAGAGAAAGTAAATGCCGGTCGTAAAGTGTTCGCTGTCTTCGACGAACTATTCTCCGGTACCAACACCGAAGACGCCGCCGCGTGTTTAAGCATCGTACTGAACGGTATGGCTAAACGACATAATGGCTATTTCATATTTACCTCGCACCTGGCTGCTATCCTCGACGAGCTGCCGCAGATGACACATGTGCAGCGCCGTTATTTGGAGGTATTGCATGAAGGCGAAGATGTTGTTTGTACTTATCGCTTAAAAGAAGGCGTAGCGCGCGATCGCATTGGGTTGTATACGTTGCGCAAGGAGGGGTTGGAGGAGTTGTTGAAATAAAAAAAACAGGCCATCTCTACGAGACGGCCTGCTTCCAAATGTTGTATAGAGTGGACTACTCAGCTACTACTTCAAATTCCAGCTCAGCTTCGTTGCCTTTACCGAAATCCAGTTTCGCTTTGTAAGTACCCAGTTCTTTTACATCGTCCAGGATGATGATACGACGACGGTCGATCTCATAACCTTTCTGTTCTTTGATAGCGCGGGCGATCTGAACGCCGGTTACACTACCGAAAATTTTACCGGAAGTACCGGTTTTAGCGCCGATTTTAACAGGAGCAGCTTTCAGTACTTCAACCACTTTCGCGATTTCAGCAAGCATTTTCTCCTCTTTTACTTTCTGCACTTTTACGCGTTCGTCCAGTTGCTTCAGGTTAGAAGGGCTGGCTTCTACGGCAAATTTCTGGGGAATCAGGAAGTTCCTGGCGTAACCGTTCTTTACGCTAACCAGTTCATTTTTCTGGCCCAGATTATCAACGTCTTGTATTAAGATGATTTGCATAACTTCTTACTTTAAAAGGTCAGTAACATAAGGCAACAGCGCCATTTGACGAGCTTTTTTAATAGCCTCGGCTACTTTACGCTGGAATTTCAGAGAGTTACCAGTGATACGACGTGGCAGCATTTTGCCCTGGTCGTTCAGGAACTTCTTCAGGAACTCACCATCTTTGTAATCGACATACTTGATGCCCAGTTTCTTGAAACGACAGTATTTCTTCTGGCGTTTCTCCTGCTTAACCGCGGTTAAGTATTTGATTTCTTGTTTAACTGCCATAACTTTTAAGCTTCAACGGTTTTGGATTCAGCATTCAGGCTACCACGTTTCCTTGCGTTGTACGCTACCGCGTGCTTGTCAAGTTTAGTAACCATGTAACGCAATACATTTTCATCGCGATTCAGCTGGATCTTCAGCTTCTCATTGAGGTCGGATGGCGCACTGAACTCCAGAACCAGGTACATGCCCGTGGTTTTCTTCTGGATGGGATACGCCAGTGATTTCAGACCCCAGGGATTTTCGTGCGTAATTGTACCGCCGTTATCTTTAATAACGTCAGCAAATTTCTTCTGAATAGATTTAGAATCTTCTTCAGACAGCACAGGGGTAAAAATCACCATCAATTCGTAGTTTGACATAATTCCCTGATTTGTTTGTAAATAATTAAAAATTAAAATTTGGAGTGCAAAGATAGGGGATTTTTCCAATTAAAAGCCTTGTCTGGCTGTATTTTCAAAGAAAAAGGCCGCCCCTCTCAAAGGCAGCCGTCTACGTTCGATCGGTTTCTTCAAAAAGATAACAGGTTAACACTTTTCAGGAGTGCATTATCGGAAATCTTAATACTTACATGGTTAGCTAGTATAGCATTCCAACAATGTCTGCAAGTTAAGGTAGTTTCATATAATACGATTGTAATATTTTTCTCCTTTTAGTCATCTTCACATCTCTCCCCATCCTCCGTTGCGTCGCACACTTGTACTTTTTTTATTTCCATCAACAGGCGAGTTAACCCTTCATCCGGGATTAGCTACCCAAGGTGAAAAGCGGGTGTCAAGTATACTTAGTAATCTCCTAACTAACTGACAAGTTTTTCTAGTATAAGACAAAGGGCTGTTTACGCTGGTACTGAACCATCACCCAACCATCACTGAACCATCACCCAACCATCCGGGCCGGCTTCGCCCTTTTTTCAAAATTAGCGCTCTGTCCGGTGTTTAAAAGGTTTATCGGTAGGGTTGCAGCAAGTATCTCCGAAGGATTCCCGGTGCCCGGGAAGGGATCTGCCGATGCGGTGAGTGACACAACGGCGGCTGAAGAAGGGGCTGAAGCTGGTGCCCGGAAAAGAGAAACCAGACATCTTGTCAGCCTGCCGGCCATGGCACATACTTTGAAAATCATTGCACCTAGCTAAAATCAGAAAATATTATGCAGAAAGGTGCCATCCGCGTTCAGACGGAAAATATCTTCCCCATTATCAAGAAATTTCTTTACTCCGATCACGAAATCTTTATCCGTGAACTGGTAAGTAATGCCGTAGACGCTACCCAAAAGCTCAAAACCCTCGCCAGCGTAGGTGAGTTTAAAGGCGAACTGGGTGAACTGGACATCACCGTAAAAGTGGATAAAGAGAACAAAACGATCACTATTTCCGACCGTGGTATCGGTATGACCGCCGAGGAAGTAGATAAATATATTAACCAGGTGGCCTTCTCGGGCGCCGAGGAGTTCGTGAATAAATATAAAGACCAGGGCAATGGCGCCAACATCATTGGTCACTTTGGTCTCGGTTTTTACTCTTCTTTTATGATCTCTGATAAGGTAGAGATCATCTCCAAATCCTGGAAAGATGCGCCTGCCGTACGTTGGGAGTGCGATGGCAGCCCGGAATACCAGCTGGAAGAAACTACCCGCGCCGACCGTGGTACGGATATCGTGATGTATGTGAACGAAGACAGCCTGGAGTTTCTGGAAGACGGCCGTGTACGCAGCATCCTGGAAAAATTCTGTCGCTTCCTGCCAGTGCCTATCAAGTTTCACGACGAGCAAATCAATAACCCAACGCCCGCCTGGACTAAAAAGCCTAGTGAGCTGACCACCGAAGATTACCAGAACTTCTATAAAGAACTGTACCCTTTCTCCGAACCACCGCTGTTTTGGATTCACCTGAATGTGGACTATCCGTTTAACCTGACAGGCATCCTGTATTTCCCGGCTATTAAAAAGACCTACGAAATGCAGAAAGACAAGATCAACCTGTACAGCAACCAGGTATACGTAACCGACGAGGTGAAAGACATCGTTCCCGAATTCCTGATGCTGCTGCATGGTGTGATCGACAGTCCGGATATTCCGTTGAACGTAAGCCGCAGCTACCTGCAGGGCGATCCGAATGTACGTAAGATCAACGCGCACATTACGAAAAAAGTAGCCGATAAGCTGGACGAGATCTTCCGCAACGACCGTAAATCTTTCGAAGAAAAATGGGAGCACACCGGCCTGTTCGTGAAATACGGTATGATGACCGACGACAAGTTTTACGAGAAGGCGAACAAGTTCCTCGTGATGGAAGATGTAGACGGCGGTACCTTCTACACACTGGACGAGCTGCGTAATGAAACGCAGGCGCTGCAAACAAACAAAGAAGGTAAGCTGGTGATCATCTACTCCACCAACCCGGTGCAGCAGGATAGCTATGTGTGGGCCGCAAAATCGAAAGGTTATAAAGTAGTGAAGATGGAAACCCTTGTGGATGCCGCCTTCATCAACACCATAGAGCAAAAGTGGGACAATGTACAATTCACCCGTGTGGATGCCGACATTGCTGACAACCTGATCGACGCGAACGAGAATAAAGACAGCGTGCTTACCGAAGAGCAGACTACCAAACTGAAAGACATTTTCACCTTCCAGTTACAGTCGCAGCCAAACATTAAAGTAGATTTCAAAGGACTGGCTGCGGATGCACAGCCGGTAATCGTTACCCGCAGCGAGTTTATGCGCCGTATGAAAGACATGGCGGCCGTTAGCGGACAAGCGAACAGCTGGTACTCACAACTGCCCGACGAAATCACCATGACCGTAAACGCCAACCACCCGATATACCAGGACATCCTGAAAGAGGCGGACGGTGGCCGTCAGCAAAAGCTGGTACGCAACCTGGCCGATCTGGCTTTGTTGTCGCAGCACCTGCTGACCGGTGCAGATCTTACTGCGTTCGTACACAGGAGCGTAGAATTGCTGAAAGTGTAGTGAGCGCACTCCGCTGTAACTACGCCTGAGCGTGGAATTGTAACAATGCTTTGAGGGGCGGTCTGCGCCATAATGTAGCACTTGCCTCCCAATTCAAATAAATAAAGCCGTGTAGGAGAAAAAGTTCTCTTATACGGCTTTTCTTTAATTCGTATTTTTTAGCATAATATATTTAATTCAGTAATAAGACGCTTTTTGATATTCCCGCAAACCCTTTATAGAAAAGGGTTACAAAGGCTATCAGTTTGTGTACCACTTACATCCTTCTGGCACAACGTTTTCATACAAGCTATACTATAAGCCTATTAAACGCGTTTTGGTGATGTGAATGAAAATGGTGCCTCCCGGCATCGGCTCAACAACTATTGTAAACCATATCACAAAACCTGACTTTTATGATTACCATCAAAAGCAAGGCTGCTATTGCAGCTAACGTAAAAACTTTGGCCCTTTTTGCCGGCCTGCTCACATTCGCTTCCTGTTCAAAAGAAGACACGACAGAAAAAATTACGAACGACAACGAGGTGCTGGTAGCACCGAACGAAAGCGGATTTGTGAAACAGTCGCCTTTATGGTCCGTAAAAACCCTGACCAATCCGAGTAAAGCCGGCGGTATCAATCCGCAGTACCTGCTTTACACGGCATCGACCTACAACACGCACACCAGCTCAAAATGGCCTGTGATCATCTTTTTGCACGGTGTTGGCGAGCGCGGATCGAACATCAACCAGATCCGCAATGTAGGATTGCCAAGAAAAATCGGTAACCAAACCGACTTTATGTTCCTGGTGGTAGCCCCTCAATGTAAGGCTAACACCTGGTGGGACATTCCCAGCCTGAATGCCCTGTACGCGGAAATCATTGCCAGGTACAATGTAGATCCGAAAAGGATTTACCTCACAGGCCTGAGCATGGGCGGTTACGGTACCTGGGACTGGGCCATGTTGAATCCAGAGAAGTTTGCTGCGGTGGCACCTATTTGTGGTGGCGCCGATTACCTGGATAAGGTAGCAAACATGAAAAACGTTCCTACCTGGACTTTCCACAACGTGGATGATCCGACAGTAGGAGTAGAGAACACCCGAGAAATCGTAGCGAAGCTGCGTGGAGCCGGTAATACCCGCGTGAAATACACCGAAAATCCAACCGGCGGCCACGACGCCTGGACGAAGGCGTATGCAAATGCGGACCTGTATTCCTGGTTCAAATCTTATCGTAAATAATAGCCGGGAGCACTATTTTAGGGAGTGGGAGAAATATTTCAGGATATTTCTCCCATTTTGTTTTTCTATAATCTATGATAATTACGGAGGTCTATCTACCTGATCCTGAATAGGGTGACCTCGCTATGGAGCGGTCATACCGCAGTTAAGTGTCCATCATACGCCCCAAAACACTTCCCTGCAGCGAAATCTGGCGCAATTTTTTCTACAGAGTGGGTACCTATATCAAAATAAATTCCAACTTATAGAGTTTTACAGGAAAGCCTTTTAACCGGGGCATATTATTATAAACCATATCAGGAAAACACATGACAACAACACACAGCTGGTTTACCAGACCTATGACGCTCATTACGTTATTGGCGGCCGGATGGCTGTTTTTCGCAGCATGCGCCAAGGAACGGAGCATTTCACCGGATAAGGAGGCAGAGCATCCTGGCGGCGGCGGTGGTATTGATACAACCGGCACCGGCGGAAAAGATACGACTACCAACAATGGTGGCGGCACAGGTGGTGCGAAGGATGATTTTGCGCAGCTGCCTGCCGGTATTTCCGTACAAACCTTAACAGCCTCTGCCCCGGCGATCAACAAGCAGTACGTGGTGTATACACCTTCTACTTATAATACAGATAAAACGAAAAGCTGGCCGGTTATCATCTTCCTGCACGGGATAGGGGAGCGTGGCAGTAATATTAATTCCGTAAAGAACGTAGCGTTGCCAAGAAAACTGGCGGCAGAAAAAGACTTCCAGTTCGATGATCGCACCGCAGTGCAGTGCCGATGAATGGTGGGATACGCGCAGCCTCGATGCGCTGTACACCGAAGTACTGGCTAAATACAATGTAGATCCAAGCCGCGTATACCTCACCGGTTTAAGTATGGGTGGATATGGTGCCTGGAATTGGGGTATGAAAGCTGCCGACAAATTTGCTGCGGTTGCACCCATCTGCGGCGGTGCCGATTACCCGGACCTGGTATGTAACCTGAAGAACAAACCAGTGTGGGTGTTCCATAACGCGAACGATCCTACGGTGGGGGTAGAGAACAGTCGTAACCTGGTAGCGGCACTTAAAAAATGCGGCAGCACTTCCGTTACTTACACCGAAAATGCTACTGGTGGTCACGACGCCTGGACCAAAGCATACAACAATCCGGATTTGTATACCTGGATGCTGAAATTTAAGAAGTAGTCATAGCCTTGCCAAATAAGCTGTTATAACGTATACAGCCAAAACGAAAATGCAAAATGAAAAACGTGCTATTGTTTAGCACGCTATCATTTTGCATTTTTGCATTTATTCGGGATATACCTGTGAATAAAACCAGTGAACGTTTCTTTTGCAGCAGAGAAAAATCCGGATCTCCGATATAGTTTTAGCCATTCCCTTACCATGACCCTCACCTGTATTGCAGGTGGTGATTTGTTTATTATTCCTTATATCTATCTATGTACAGCAAAAAGACTGAAGTCTCTTTCATGGCACTATGTGCCGCCGCATTATTTTGTTTGACGATCCAAACTTCCTGCGCTGGCGACAGCGACATTCAACCTGACGAGGACACCGTTGTTACCGTACCTGGCCCCGTAAAATTTGCGCCGCAGTCCATTGGTCTGAGCGTAAAAAAGATGGATAACAAGGATACGGGCGGCATCAGTTCCCAATACCTGTTATACATCCCCGAAGGTTATAACGAGCACCAGGAGAAACTATGGCCCATGATCGTTTACCTGCACGGCCAGGGCGAACGTGGTACTGATATTGACCTGGTAAAGAATATGGGTTTACCGAAGAAAGCGGCCAGTGATAAAAACTTTCCGTTCATCGTCATCGCACCGCAGTGTAACAAGGCTACCTGGTGGGATTTACCAAGTGTAAGCCGCCTGTACACCGAGGCGCTCAAGAAATACAACATCGATCAAACCCGCCTGTACCTTACCGGTAACAGTATGGGAGGTTTCGCCTGTTGGGAATGGGCCATCCTGCGCCAGGACCGCTTCGCTGCCATCGTACCGATCAGCGCACCGAAGCCGGACAATTGGGCGGATGCCTGTAAAACCAGCACCAAACCAATATGGGCCATTCACAATGCCGACGATTCACAGGTGCCTGTCGCTAACGCGCGCTTCATGCGCGATACGCTAACGCTTAAATGTAAGTCCACCACCTTTAAATACACCGAACACGCCACGGGCGGTCACGATGCCTGGACGAAGGCATACGACGATGCAGCATTGTACGAGTGGCTGTTGCAACAAAAAAAGTAAAGTAATTAGTCCCCAGGCATGTTCTGGGGATTTAATACTTTTACACCGGAACGAAGAAAGGCCTTATGTATATACACCGACTGTTATTGTGCTGCCTGCTAATGGTATTTGCCACTGCGCCCGTTTACGCTGTAAGCGAGCCGGGCGACACCCTCTATTATGCGAAACAAGCGCCTGGTATTTCTGTTAAAAAGATGCGGCTGCCCGCCCGCAGCATCGATCAATATGTATTATACACGCCATCTACTTACAATACGGACAGGAATAAACGCTGGCCGGTATTGATATTCCTGCATGGTAAAGGCGAGCGGGGTAATGATATTAACCTTGTTAGAAAGATGGGCATTCCCTGGCGCCTGCGTGATATTCCTAATTTTCCTTTCGTGGTGATTGCCCCGCAATGTAAACTGAACGTCAACACCTGGGACGTGGCCAGCTTAAACGCCTTGTGGCCCGACATCGTACGACTCTACCGCATCGATACCAATCGCGTATACCTTACCGGCCTGAGTATGGGCGGCAACGGCACCTGGATGTGGGGCATGAATAGTCCGGAGAAGTTTGCTGCACTGGCACCCATGTGTGGCTGGGGTAATCCGGCTAATGCCTGTGCCTTAAAAGATAAGCCGATGAAAGTGTTTCATAACGCCGACGATGATACGGTGCCTGTGAACGGCTCTCGCAGACTGGTGAATGCGATCAAAGCATGTGGAGGAAAGAAGGTAGAATATACAGAGCGGCCTACGGGCGGGCATGATGCCTGGTCGACCCCTTACTACGATACGAAGTTTTACGAGTGGTTGCTGAAGCAGTCGAAATAAAAGCAGCTGTCAGTGCCGGGTTTTGATATTAACCTGGTATGCCGGTTCTGAACGTATGTGTTGCCGCATGCAGCTCCTTTGATTGTTGCGGTACAAGAATCCAGGTGGATAGTATAGGGGTGCTACTGCCGGATGTCGATCACCTTTAGTTGTAATGACACCGCACCATTCCATTCATTTTCTTCCACGGTAAACACGATATCAAACGGGCGTTTGCTCGTAATGATCGGGAACTTATCTGCCATAAAGAAGCCGATGCCCGAAAACACAGGGCCTGAGCGTTGCTTTACGGAAAGTTTGATATGCTCATCTTTCACAATGCGCGAGTATCCTGTATCCACTACATTTCTCGCCATAAAAACAGGACGGAGGTTTTCTGGTCCGAGCGGCTCAAACTGTTTCAGGATATTGAAGAAGGCAGGGGTTATATCTGCAAAACTAATTTCTGTATCGATCACGATTTCCGGTATCAGCAGCTCCGGGTCGATGGTAGAAGATACCACCTCTTCAAAACGCTCCTGGAAAGCTTTTACATTTTCCGGCTTCAACGTCATACCAGCCGCATAAAAGTGTCCGCCATAATTTTCGAGCAGGTCTTTACAGCGGTGAATGGCCTCGTACACGTTGAATCCTGATACTGAACGCGCCGAGCCCGCCACTTTATCATTGGATTGCGTGAGGATGATCGTTGGGCGATAATAGTATTTATCGATAAGGCGGGAGGCGACGATGCCTACCACTCCCTTGTGCCAGTGCGGTTGAAACAATACGGTGGATTTACGCGCCAGCTGCGTGTCGTCACCCTGTATGAGTAACACCGCTTCCTGCGTAATTGTCATATCAATTTCTTTGCGGTCGAAGTTGTCAGCATGCAGCACTTCAGCGATCTCCATGGCCCTATCAAAGTCCTTTTCGATGAAGAGGTTCACGGCTTTACGGGCATCGTCCATACGGCCGGCGGCGTTTACCCGCGGCGCGATCACGAACACCAGGTTGGAGGTCGTCAGTTTTTCTTTGAGTCCGCTGAGTTGTACCAGCGAGCGTATCGCCGGGATGGGGTCTTCGTTTACCTTTTTAATGCCATAGAACGCGAGTACCCGGTTTTCGCCCGTTATAGGGACAATATCCGCAGCAATGCTCGTAGCCACGAGATCGAGGTAGCGGTACACCGATTCCATGGGCATGCCACGCTTTTGCGCCAGCGCCATGATCATCTTAAACCCGATACCACAACCGCTCAGTTCCTTGTAAGGGTAGGGGCAGTCATGTTGTTTCGGGTTGAGGATCGCTACAGCCTCGGGCAAAACAGCATCCGGCAGGTGGTGATCACAAATGATAAAGTCGATACCTTTTGATTTGGCGTAGGCGATCAGCTCTACCGATTTAATACCACAGTCGAGTGCGACGATGAGTCCGAAGTCGTTTTCAATCGCATAATCGATGCCTTGTTGAGATATGCCATAACCTTCGCGGTAGCGATGAGGGAGGTAAAACTCTATATTGCTATAAATAGATTCGAGGAACGTGTACACCGTGGCTACGGCCGTGGTGCCATCTACGTCATAGTCGCCGTAGACCATAATTTTTTCGCGTCGGAAGAAGGCGAGTTCGAGGCGTGAGATGGCCGCGTCCATGTCTTTCATCAGCCAGGGATCGATAAGGTCATCGAGGGTAGGGCGGAAGAATCGTTTAGCAGCATCAAAGGTAAGGATGCCGCGCTGTACGAGCAGCCGGCAAAGCAGGGGATGAATGCGTAATGCAGCCTGAAGCGACCGTTCGGGCCCCGGTTGATATTTCTTTACTGTCCAACGTTTCTGCATGAAAAATGCTTGCAATTTTAGAAAGTGCGGTCGGTTGTATACCGCACTAATGATTCCAGGCCACTCCGGATTTCATTGTCTGGCAGTTGATGTAAGATCGCTAACGCTTCATCACGATATTGCAACATTTTCTCCTGGGCATAGGCGATGCCGCCGCTTTTGGTCACGAGCGCAATCACGTGCGCCACTTTGTCTTTGTCGGTGTTGTGATTTTTGACAATGTTGATGATCTGCTTACGTGTGTCCGGGTCGGCATGTTGTAGTGTATAGATGAGGGGGAGTGTCATTTTTTTCTCCCTGATATCAATACCTGTAGGTTTGCCGATGTTGGCGGTCCCGTAATCGAAAAGGTCGTCTTTGATCTGGAAGGCAACGCCTACCTTTTCGCCGAACTGGTGCATGCGTGCCGTTGCTTCTTCATCGCCACTGGCGCTCCAGGCTCCTGCTGCACAGGCGGCTGCGAGGAGGGAGGCCGTTTTACGGCGGATGATATCGAAATAGACATCTTCCTTGATGTTGAGCCTGCGGGCTTTTTCCATCTGCAGCAGTTCGCCTTCACTCATCTCCCGCACCGCTTCGGTCAAAATCTCCAGCGTACGGAAGTCCTTGTTATTTAAAGATAATAAAAGTCCTTTAGAAAGCAGGTAGTCGCCGACTAAAACGGCAATTTTATTCTTCCACAGGGCATTCACGGAAAAAAAACCACGCCTTTCGAGTGAGTCGTCTACTACGTCGTCATGTACCAGGGAGGCAGTGTGCAATAATTCCACAAGAGATGCTGCCCTGAATGAACTTTCTTCGATCTTATCTGTAAATAATCTGGCGGAAAGTAACACGAACATGGGACGGATCTGTTTCCCCTTGCGCTTCACGATATAATGCATGATCCTGTCCAGCAGCGGCACATGGCTCTTCACTGAGTCCGCAAACTTGCTCTCAAAATCGTGTAATTCCTTCCTGATCAGATATTTAATTTCCTCCATTTGTTAAAAGAAAAAAGGATTGCTAAGCTATGCTTAAAATATTACATTTCGATAAATTGGCCCCGAATTTGCTAATAATGCTGAAATTGCGATGCCTTATAACATTGAATAATACTTAATTTTGAGGCAGTTATCAATGAAAATAAAATCGCAATAAAAATTTGTATATTCATTAAGGATTTTTACCTTTGCTTGGTAAAAAACGAGTTAATAATAAATTTTTAACAGTTTTTAAATAAAAAAACAATTATGGCAAGCAAAAAGTACTTATTACTGGCAGGTGCTATGAGCCTTCTGGCGTCTACCAGTTTTGCGCAAGTTAAGCCCAACCTGGACGTTCTGGACTCTTCCAAAGTAGCCCCGTCCAAAATGGCGCAATTTAACGCATTCAAAAATCATCAGTCTGATTATCCTGCAAAACCAAGGGATATGTGGGAACTCGGTTTCCATGGTGGTTACCACATGATTATCGGTGACGTTTCTTCCCGCCCAGGTTTTGGTGGTGGTCTGTCAATCAGAAAATCACTGGGTCACATTTTCTCTATCCGTGGTGAGTACACTGGTTCTTTCGACTACGGTATGGACTACAAAATGCGTCCAATGACTGCCAGCACTGTTGGCGGTAACCCATGGGCTGCTACAGCTGCTGCTAACGGCGGTATGATCGTAGCTAACTACAAAACAGCTACTCACCAGCTGTCTTTGAACATGATCGCTTCTCTGAGCAACATGCTGTTCTATAAATCACAGCCTAAAGTAAACTGGTATGTATTCCTGGGTTACGGTATCATGGCTGCTGACGTTGACGTTGATGCACTGGATGGTGGCGCAGCGTATGACTACTCTACAGTAGACTTCACTGGCAAACGTAAAGACATCAAAAAACGCCTGAAAGATTTCCATGACGGCGATTACGAGCAAAATGCTCCTTCACAGGGTAACCGCGTTACCATCGGTCGTAACGATGACAACCAACTCCTGCGTCATGCGCTGGAAACTGGTACCGGTATCTCCTTCAAAGTTTCTAAACGCTTCAACATTGGCGTAGAGAACAAAATCACTTTACCATTCGATGATTATCTGGACGGCTACTTCGGTGGTGCTTCTGACCAGAATAAAGACTTCATCAACTACACCAGCCTGCGTCTGAACTTCAACCTGGGTAACTCAACTAAACGTGTTGAACCACTCTGGTGGCTGAATCCTTTGGATTTCGTGTACAACGAGCTGACTGCTCCTAAACGCATGAAACTGCCTACCCCAGTTCTGCCTGATGCTGACGGCGACGGTGTAACTGACCAGTTCGATCGCGAGCCTAACACTCCAGCTGGTGCTCCAGTTGACGTGAACGGTGTTGCTAAAGATACTGACGGTGACGGTGTTCCTGACTACAAAGACAAACAGCTGATCACTCCAACTTACTGCTTCCCAGTTGACGCAGACGGTGTTGGTAAATGCCCAGATCCTGAGTGCTGCAAAAACATCCCAGCAAACACTTGCGCTACCCTGGTTCTGCCTAGCGTATCTTTCAAAGGTTCTTCTACCAAAGTTAGCAGCGACAACGAAGCTATCCTGGCAAGCATCGCAGCTTCCCTGAAAGCTAACCCTTCCTGCAACGTTCTGGTAACAGGCCACGCTGGTGAGAAAGCTAAAAAAGGTGGTGTTGACCTGAGCTCCCGCCGTGTTGACGCTGTAGTTGACTACCTGGCTGACAAGCAAGGTATCGATCGCGGTCGCTTCATCAAACAAAACACTCCTGGTGATGCTGGTACTGTTGACTTAGCTCCTGCTAACTAAACTTACCTCATACCGGTAAAATATCTGAACAGGCTGCCAATCGGTAGCCTGTTCTTTTTTAAGTAGGTATTTCCCTATCTGCTTTTTTCCTCCTACATTTGACATGCCTTTAATTATTAAGTGTGTTAAAGAATTTCAACAAAGTTACACTGGCCGGCCTCGTCGTTGCACTGGGCATTATTTACGGCGACATCGGTACCTCACCACTTTACGTTTTTAAGGCCATCCTGGCTGACAACGAAGTATCAGAACATTTGATCATAGGGGCTATCTCCTGCATCATATGGACACTCACTTTACAAACCACCGTTAAGTACGTTATTCTCACCCTCAAGGCCGATAACAAGGGTGAAGGCGGCATCTTTTCGCTCTACGCACTGGTCCGACGGCATGGCCGGTGGACGGTCGTACTGGGAATGATCGGGGGCGCTGCATTGCTGGCTGATGGTATCATTACACCACCCATCACTGTGTCTTCGGCGATAGAAGGTTTACGAACGCTGCCCATCTTTAAAGACCTACACCAGATCACCATTGTTAAAATCGTTATCGCGATCATCGTCCTGATGTTCGTCGCACAACAATTCGGAACGACCACCATTGGTAAGTTATTTGGCCCCATTATGTTATTGTGGTTCGGTATGCTGGGTATACTTGGCATCAGCCATATCGGTAACGACCTCTCAGTATTAAAGGCGTTTAACCCTTACTACGGCCTGCAATTACTTATGACTTACAAATCCGGCTTCCTGATATTAGGTGCCGTGTTTCTTTGTACTACGGGGGCGGAAGCTTTGTATTCCGACCTTGGACACTGTGGGCGCGGCAACATCCGCGTATCCTGGATATTTGTGAAGGCTTGTCTCATCCTCAATTACCTCGGCCAGGGCGCCTGGTTATTAAACCATGAAGGCAGCACGATCCCTAAAGACCAGAATCCGTTCTTTATGATCATGCCCGAATGGTTCGTGATCTTTGGTGTGGTCATCGCTACTATGGCTTCGGTAATTGCCAGTCAGGCCCTGATCTCTGGTTCGTTCACGCTTATTTCTGAAGCAATGCGCCTGAACCTGTGGCCTAAACTGAAAGTGAACTATCCGACCGAGCAACGTGGTCAGCTTTATATCCCCGGCATCAACTGGCTCTTACTTGCAGGTTGTGTGTCCGTTGTATTATACTTCAAAGAATCATCGGAAATGGAGGCGGCATATGGCCTGTCGATTACGATCTGTATGCTAATGACGTCCTGCCTGTTCGCATTTTATTTGTATACCCGGCGGGTCTCGCGGGCCTGGGTGGCGGTATACCTGCTGGTGTATCTGACTATCGAGTTCTCGTTCCTGCTGGCCAACGTGGTTAAGTTCATGCATGGCGGTTATGTAACCGTGATCGTTGGCGGCCTGCTTTTCCTCGTGATGTTCGTATGGTTCAGGTCACGTAAGATCAAAAACCGTTACGTAGAGTTCGTGAAATTGGAAGATTACCTGCCCATCCTGCAGGAGTTGAGCAATGATACCACGATCCCGAAGTTTGCCACGCACCTCGTATACATGAGCAGCGCAGACAATCCGAAGGAAATTGAACATAAGATCCTTTATTCCATTCTCAATAAGAAGCCGAAACGTGCAGATATTTACTGGTTTGTACACGTGGATGTGGTGGACGAGCCTTACCTGAGCGAGTACTCTGTACAAACGATCATCCCGAATGAAGTGATTCGCGTAGAGTTCCGCCTTGGATTTAGGGTGGAGCAGCGTATTAACCTGATGTTCCGCATGGTAGTGGAGAATATGGTGCGTAATAAGGAGGTGAACATCACCAGCCGGTACGAGTCACTGAGTAAAAACAACGTAGTAGGCGATTTCCAGTTCATAGTGATGGAGAAATTCCTTTCGCATGATAATGACCTGCCGCTGCATGAGAGGCTCGTCATGAGGCTGTATTTCATTCTTAAGAAGATATCTCTTTCGGAGGAGCGGGGCTTTGGTCTTGACTCCAGTTATGTAACGATCGAGAAGTTCCCGCTGGTGGTAGCGCCGGTGACTAACCTGCAGCTGCGGCGTACGAATTAAGTATAATCATACTACAGATAGAAAAGTCCTTCGCCAGTCGCGAAGGACTTTTTATTTGAGCGCATGTTATCAATGAAAAAGTCCTTCGAAGAGTCGAAGGACTTTTTTTAACACAACTAAAAAAACAATCAAAAACTTAAAAAGAATGCTTGCTATCATCGGGCGTTTCCCTGTCTGTATCCGCGAACCAATGGTCTTCGGTGAGGGCGGGCATCCGAACGGTGGTATATCGCCTTTTGATATTGATGCGAGCCGGCTTGCCTGCAACTCGTTCCAATGGGGCGGGTCTACCTTCTATGATCTGGTCTCTGCCTGTCAAAAGGCGCCGGCTTGCCTTCGGCGCGCTTTCTGAAGTGGCAAAGTGATTCGTTCAATCAGGTTTTTTACCGTCGAGGAAGGTGTTGATCGTATTGATCTCTACCTGGTCGTTACCATTATCGCCAACGGAGTAGCCGGAATAGAACTGCTCTGCGGAACCGGCGCCATTGTCCAGGTTAATGTTACGGCGCAGGTAAGCGGGTACGTTTTCTATTTCGGTGTTGTTATCCATCGTTTTTACGTTGAAGCTGATGCTGCGCAGCTTCGCGATCCTTTCGGCCTGTTTGCGTTTCTGCTCCTCCAGCTGCTCTTCTACCTGTGAAGGTGAGAATTGCGGTACCTGAGGTTCCGGTGCAACGGGTTCATCTTCCCTGAACACCATTTTCATTTCCGGCTCATCTTTCGTTTGACCGGGAATGTTAGGTTCGGAGTAAATGTTGGTTGGCCTGGACAGGTAGCTGCCGCCTGTAGGCATGTGCACCTGCTGCTGCTGTTGTTGCTGCTGCGGGGTGATTACATTAATACTGTTGGACGCAGGCGCCTGTTGTGGCGTTGGTTGCGGCACTGGCAGTGGCTCTATGTTCAGCGTAAATGTTTGTCTTTCCTCCTGAATAGGCGTAGGCGTTACAAAAGATGCTGGTGTAGCCGGGTGATTAATAATCGGTTCTACCAGGCGTGGAGCCATCACATCCTCTGGTTCTGTAAAGAGGGTGCCCTGGTTCTGCGCGCTCATTTTTTTCTCTTCGCCGTCACGTCCCAGGTGCAATACGATCTTCGGCTCTTCCTTTGGTCCGGCAGGAGCTTCAGTTGTTTGCTTCTGAGGCTGGATAGGCTTTTGCTCAAAGCCGGTAGCGATGATCGTTACGCCCAGTTTACGATCCAGCGTATGGTCGTAACCCACACCAAGGATCACGTCGCAATCCTCGCCGGCCATGCTTTGCACGTAGGCCTGGATTACGTCCATCTCATCCAGTGTATGTTCAAACTCTCCTTCGGAAGAGGAGATGTTGATCAGAATCCATTTAGCGCCTTTGATATCGTTATCGTTCAGCAGCGGAGAAGTGAGTGCTTCTTCGATGGCGATCTGTGCACGGTTATCACCTTCGGCAGTGGCTGCGCCCAGGATGGCTACACCGCCGTTGCGCATTACGGTACAAACGTCCGCAAAGTCAACGTTGATCTGGCCGGTGCTATTGATCACATCTGTAATACACTTAGCCGCTGTGGCGAGTACATTATCTGCTTTTTCGAATGCTGCCTTGAACTTCAGGTCGCCAAACTTCTGGCGCAACTTATCGTTCGAAATGATCAGCAGCGTATCTACGTTTTCTTTCAGCCTGTTGATGCCTTCTTCGGCCTGCGTCATCCTCTTTTTACCTTCGTAGGAGAAGGGTGTGGTCACAATGCCCACGGTGAGGATGCCCAGTTCTTTACAGATGCGTGCAATGATGGGGGCACCGCCTGTACCGGTACCACCGCCCATACCGGCAGTGATGAAGGCCATCTTTGTATTTACTTCCAATATCTTCTTCAGCTCTTCGAAGGATTCCTCCGTAGCCTGCTCGCCGATTTTGGGATTGGCGCCTGCTCCCAGGCCCTGTGTTAAATGCGGACCCAGTTGAACCTTGTTAGGCACGGGGCTGTTTGCGATAGCCTGTGCATCGGTATTGCAGATGATAAAATTCACCCCTTCAATGCGCTGGCTATACATATGATTCACCGCATTGCTTCCTCCGCCACCAATGCCTATTACTTTGATGATAGAAGACTTCTCTTTTGGAAGATCAAAATGTATCATGACTCTTTCTCTTTATTGGGTTAGTTATTCGGTTACTGATTTGGGGTTAAAGTTTTGCATCTTCTTCCTCCGTGAACATGTCGATGATCTTTGTTTTCATCCTGTCCAAAAAGGTTTTGAGCGATGCGTTTCTTTCTCTTGCTTTTCTGTCCTGCACCTGTTGTGGTGTTGCGATTTCTTCTTCCTGTGTTGTTACGGTTTCTTCTTCGTCTTCCATCCATTCATCTTCCTGTTGCTGTGCAGCGCGGCGTGCAGCCTGCTCTTTAGCCAGGTAGCTGGTATTAATCTTTACATAATTCTCTTCGAGTGCGCGACGATCATTTTCATAATCGTTGTAACCTTTCAGGATCAAACCGATACAGGTGGCGTACATCGGCTTGGTAAGCTCGTCGATGTGGCCGCTGGCGAGATGCTCGTTCGGATAACCGATGCGTGCGCTTACACCAGTGCTGTACTCAGTAAGCTGGATCAGGTGTTTCAGTTGTGAACCACCACCAGTCAATATAATGCCGCCATTCAGCATTTTATTGTCCATGCCGATCTGTTTCAGGTGAAATACTACGAAATCAAGTATCTCACTCATACGTGCCTGGATGATGTGCGCCAGGTTTTTAACAGAGATTTCTTTCGGGCTCTGACCACGCAGACCAGGAATGGTGATGTAGGCATTGTTCTTTGCTTCATCCGCCAACGCATATCCGAACTGCACCTTCATTTGCTCAGCCTGGGTTTTCAATACACCCAAACCGTTCTTGATATCGTTGGTGATGTTTTCGCCACCGTAAGGAATAACGGCAGTGTGTTTCAGGATGCCCTCGTAGAACACGGCCAGGTCGGTAGTACCACCGCCAATGTCCACGATTGCTACGCCAGCTTCAAAGTCCATGTCGCACATTACTGCTGCGGCAGATGCCAGTGGTTGCAGTACCAGGTCACGGATTTTCAGGCCAGACTTTTCAACGCTCCTGTTGATGTTACGGATGGCGTTTTTATCGCCGGTGATAATATGGAAGTTAGCGCCCACTTTCACACCACTCATACCAATAGGGTAGGTGATATTCTGGAGGGCATCCACAATATATTGCTGGGGGATAACATCGATGATCTGGTCGCTGGCCGGAATAACAGTTTTGTACTGGTCGTTGATCAGCTGGTCAATATCCTTTTGAGATATTTCGGCATCGGTATCGTTACGCACGATGTCGCCGCGGGTTTGCAAGCTTTTAATGTGATGGCCTGCAATACCAACGTATACTTCATTAATCTCAAGATTGGGATTGGAAGCGTAGCAATTTTCGAGGGCCTGGCGAATGGCCTTGATCGTCTGATCGATGTTCAATACCATACCGTGTTGAACACCAAATGAGGGGGCCTTACCGAATCCCAGGATTTCCAGTTTACCGTATTCATTCTTCCGTCCTGCAATGGCAGCAATCTTCGTAGTTCCAATGTCAAGTCCTACAATGATGGGAGCTTCCTGATTCATGTACTTATATTTAAAGGTGCGTTTTTAACTTAGTTTCTGTTGTTTTGATTGGGCCGGTAAATGGCTCTTGGCTGTTGACCGGCAGGCCTTACCGTAGCTGTGGCAGGCCTGGTGGCCGTTCGCTCCGGTGGCTTGTCTGGCCTTCTTTCCGGCTTTGGCGGCGGGGCCGAGGCTGTTACCGCCGAATGCACATCTATATTCACGGTTGAATCAACTGGAGGCGGAGGAGGTGGCGCTGCTTTCCCATCTCTTCTGGTTCCTACTACCTGACCTTCGTAAGCGATGTTGATACGTGTGTATGTATTCCATCCTACTTTACTGAGTCCTTCGCGGTAGAAAACGAGCAGCTTGTCAAACTTCTTCGCAACATCCGTGCCTTGTCCGAATTCTATTACATGATCACCCAATTTGGGTATCAATTCAAACTTCTTGTCTTCCGTAATTACCACCTGTTCCACCTGTGCGAGCCAGAACGTGTCTTTGCTGATGTAGTTGGCAATATCCGCGATCTGACTGAACAGCAGGCTGTCTGTACGCGTGAGTTTCGCCGCATCGGAGGGGAAGCCGGTGAAGACAGGCACCCTGGCGGAATGACGATCACTCACCGGAATGCGGCCACCTTCGTCATCGAGATAAAAACTGTTGCCGGTAAAAGTGAACACGCGTGCCAGTGGATCGCGTTGCCTGACGTCTACGGTTAAACGGTTATTATTGTCGATAAATATCTCGGCCGACTTTACCCATGGATCGCGCTCTACCAGCTTTTCCAGCGCTGCGAGGTTCATTTCGCTTACCGGTTTGCCTACAGGATTCTTCTGTGGGCCGCTCGCAATCAGCGCTTTAATATCTTTTTCGCTGATAAAAAAATTCGTATCGTCGCCGGACATTTTAACGGTAATGCCTTTGATCTTCGACTGGTTCTTATCATTAACAGCCGCCACCAGCAAGCATACAAAGCCCGACAGCGCGCCTGCCCAGAGGAGCGCCTTGCCGATGCGTTTGAATACTATCTTAGTTTTAGACTGCATGTTTTATATCAGCTTAATAATTCTTTTAAAGGTTCGCGAAGCAGGTCAATGTCGCCTGCCCCGGCGGTAATCAACAGTTCCGGTTGTTGCTCTTTCACCCATGCTACTACCTTGTCGCGTGGGATGATGGTAACGGCCGGGCCTTCTATTTTAGCGGCAATCATTTCGCTGGTAACACCTTCTATCGGCAGTTCGCGGGCCGGGTAGATAGGGAGTAAGATCACCTCATCTGCCAGCGAAAGGCTTTCTGCAAAGCCATCTGCAAAGTCCCGGGTGCGGGTGAACAGGTGTGGTTGGAAGATGACGATGCAACGTTTCTCCGGGAAGAGCGTTTTCGCGCTGGTAATCAGTGCGCGCAGTTCCTCTGGGTGGTGTGCATAGTCGTCGATATACACCAGTTCCTCTTTTTTTACCAGGTACTCAAATCTTCTCTTGATGCCCTTGAACGCCTCCATAGCCTCGCGGATCTTGTCCGAATCGATGCCGAGCAGGTGTGCTACTGTGATGGCGGCCACCGCGTTCTCCACGTTGTGCATGCCACCTATGTGCATTTTGATATCGCAAATCATCCAGTCCTGCTGCACCACATCGAAGATGTAGCCGCCGTTCTCCATTTTGATGTTTTGCGCGTACACATTTGCAGCGTCGTTCTGCAGGCTGTACTTCAGTTTATTGGTCGCCTTCAGGTCGCTGTTGCGGTGCAGGCCGAAGCGCACGAGCAGCGTACCGTTAGGTTTAATGTTCTTCGTATACTGGATGAAGGCGTCTTCCACTGCTTCTGCCGTGCCGTAAATGTCCAGGTGGTCGGCGTCCATGGCAGTAAGAATCGCAATGTCCGGACTCAGTTTCAGGAAGGAGCGATCGTATTCATCTGCCTCAATGACTGCCACGGCTTTGTCGCTGCTCCAGAAGTTGCGGTCATAGTTTACACTCACCCCACCCAGGAAGGCATTGCAACCGTAACCCGTATGACGCAGCAGGTGTGCGATCATCGTAGATACCGTCGTTTTACCATGCGTGCCGGCCACGGTAATGGCGAACAGGTCGCGGGTAATCTCCTGCAGTACATCACTACGTTTTACTACCTCGTAAGCATTGTCGCGGTACCAGGTAAGCTCTGTATGAGCTGCCGGGATGGCTGGTGTATACACCACAAGATTAGTGGCTTTATCCAGCAGGTTTACATCATCCGTATAATGAATGCTGATGCCTTCTGCTTCCAGTTGGCGGGTAAGCACAGTAGAGGTACGGTCGTAACCGGTTACTGTTACGCCCCTTTCATTGAAAAAGCGGGCGATGGCACTCATGCCAATGCCGCCGATACCAATGAAGTAAACCCTCTTTATGCTTTTCAGCTCCATAATTTTTGTACCTCTTTAGCTATGACTACATCCGCATTGGTATTACCCAGTGCGGCGATATTTGTTTCCAGTTGCTCCCTGAGCGCCTTGTTGTTTACGAGGCTGAACAGTTCATTACCCAGTGTGGTGCGTGCTGCATCGTCTTTAACGAGCAGCGCCGCATGTTTGCTCACCAGGCTCATGGCGTTGGCCGTTTGATGATCTTCTGCGGCAAAAGGGTAGGGCACAAAGATCGTCGGCTTCTTTACCACGCAAAGTTCCGCAATGGCCAGTGCTCCCGCCCGGGATACTACTACGTCGGCTGCCTTGTAGGCGAAATCCATCACATTAATGAAGTCGAACACCTTTACATGGCTGGCATATTGCGAAGACGCAGCTTTCGCCGTATCGTAATACAATTTGCCGGTTTGCCAGATCAGTTGCACGTCTCGGTTCACAAATTCTGCCAGCAGCGGCTGCAGCGATTCGTTGATGGACTTAGCACCTAAACTGCCACCCACCGCGAAAACGGTGGGTTTATTCACGTCAAGCCCGAAGTGCGTCATCGCATCTGCCTTCGAAACAGAAGACTGGCTGATGTTGCTGCGTACGGGATTGCCGGTATACACTATTTTATCTGCCGGGAAAAACTTCTCCATCCCGTCGTAGCCTACGCAAATCTTTGCAGCGTTGCGGGCCAGTATTTTATTACTCTTGCCTGCATAGGAGTTTTGCTCCTGTATGAGCGTGGGAATACCCAGTCGCTGCGCCGCCTTTAAAATCGGGAAGCTGGCATAACCGCCAACGCCCACTACTGCATCTGGTTGGAAGCGTTTAAGGATAGCCTTCGCTTTAAACAGGCTGCGTATCAGCTTAAACGGAAGCAGGATGTTTTTAAAGATGTTGCTCCTGTTAAAGCCGACGATTTCAAGTCCTTCTATTTTATATCCTGCCTGCGGAACTTTTTCCATTTCCATTTTACCGGTGGCGCCGACAAACAGGATATCGATATCTTGTTCTGCTTTACGCAAAGCATTTGCAATGGCAATCGCCGGGAATATATGTCCCCCGGTACCTCCGCCTGCTATGATTACTTTGTGTGGCATTGAATATTATCCAGCTTAAAATTTTAAAATGTCTCCTTTATGCCGCTACCGGCACATTGGTAACCTCCTGTTTGCCCACAATTTCTTCTACCTGCCGCGATACGCTAAGGATGATACCTATAGCGAGACTGGTGAAGATGACGGACGAGCCGCCCATACTTACCAGGGGCAGGGTTACACCAGTTACGGGCAGCAGCCCCACATTCACGCCCATATTCATAAGCGCCTGTATTACGAGCGTCACACTTAGTCCTAATGACAGGAATGCTCCAAAAGCATAAGGACAGTTCTTAAAAATGCGTATACTCCGTAAGAGCAGCAGCATGTAACAGGCTAATATTAAAAAGGCGCCAAAGATACCATACTCCTCAATTATTATTGCATAGATGAAATCCGAGTACGGGTGTGGCAGGAAATTACGGGCCGTACTGTTACCCGGACCTTTGCCGAAAAGCCCGCCAGACGCGATTCCGAAGTTAGCCTGCTGCACCTGGTAGGGTACCTCATGATTTTCTCCACGTGTATAACTTTCTATCCTTTTGGACCATGTTTTAGTACGCATTTCAATTCCTGTAATCTGTGCGAAGGCAAACATGAGGATAACCAGCACTAATCCGGCGCCTATCATCCCCATCAGATACTTCAAAGGCACGCGACCGATAAAACACAGCAGCATGCAACTGGCACCCAGTAACAGGGCGGTCGACATATTGGCCGGCATGATCAGCAGGCAGATGATGCCTACCGGAACAATGATCGGCAAAAAGCCTTTCTTGAAATCCGTAATCACCTGTTGTTTTTTAGACAACTGGCGCGATACGTACATGAATATCGCCAGCTTGGCAATATCCGATGTTTGAAAAGTTAAGTTCACTACCGGTAGCCTGATCCAGCGGCTGGCGTCGTTGTAGTTGGACCCGAAGGCCAGCGTATACATCAGCAGCGGGATCGACAACAGGAAGCCTATCTGCGCCACGCGAGAATAAATCGTGTAATTCACGCGGTGCGCGAAATATATAATGAGCAACCCGAGGCCCAGAAGTGTTAACTGTTTTACCAGGAAATACTCCGTATGACCATTGCGGGCACGGTAAGCCAGCGAGCCGGTGGAACTATACACGGCCAGCAGGCTTACTGCGGACAGGAAAAACACGATCGTCCAGATCACCTTATCACCTTGTGTTTTCATCAGCCTACTCACGGGAATCGTTTGTTTTAGAGTTAAGAAATACCGGCGGGGTATTACAACGCTTTTACTTCTTCCTTGAACTTGCGGCCTCTTTCTTCGTAGTTTTTGAAGAGATCGAAGCTCGCACAAGCGGGGGAGAGCAGTACCACGTCGCCTTTATCGGCTAACTGGAAAGCATTTTTTACCGCATCGGCCATGTTATCAGTATTCACCATCACCTTTGTGTCTTTAGACAATGCCTCATGAATAGGGCGGTTGTCTACACCCAGGCAGATGATCGCTTTTACTTTTTCGGTTACCAGCTCACGGATGGCGCTGTAATCGTTGCCTTTGTCTACCCCACCCATGATCAGTACCACTGGGCGCTCCATGCTCTCGAGGGCGAACCATACAGAGTTTACGTTAGTCGCTTTAGAGTCGTTGATGAAGTCTACACCACGGATAGTGGCTACGTACTCCATGCGGTGCTCCAGGCTTTTGAAAGAGGTGAGGCTTTCGCGGATCTTCTCCTTCCTGATGTCCATCGTTCTGCCCGCTATTCCTGCAGCCATAGAATTATAGAGGTTGTGTTTACCTTTTAACGCCAGGTCATAAATCGACATGATCACCGGTTCATCCTTAACCTGTATGTTCAATTGTTCATTCGCAATAAATCCGCCTTCTTTCTTTGGTTCCATAATCGTAAAAGGTATTGTCTTTGAATAAATGGGTTTTTTAGCCAGGTGATTCCTGATCTCAGGGTCATCTTCACAATAGATGAAGTAATCGTTCTCTGTCTGGTTCTTTGCTATTCTGAACTTCGACTCCACGTAATTCTCCATTTTATATTCGTAGCGGTCCAGGTGGTCCGGGGTGATGTTTAAGAGGATCGCTACATCCGGTTTAAACTCTACGATATCGTCCAGCTGGAAACTGCTCACTTCAATTACATAGTAATCAGCGGGGGCGGTGGCTACCTGCCGGGCGTAACTCAAACCGATATTTCCGACCATGGCGGTGTTAAGTCCCGCCTGTTCAAAAATGTGGTAGGTGAGCGCCGTGGTGGTGCTTTTACCATTGCTGCCCGTGATGGCGATGATCTTTGCCTCTTTGCTGTGCCGCCACGCCAGCTCGATCTCAGAGATCACCGGAACGCCCATCTCGCGTACCTTTTGCATCAGTTCCGACTTTTCCGGGATGCCTGGACTCTTCACGATCTCGTCCGCTTCCAGTATTGTTTTCCAGGAGTGACGGCCTTCTTCGAACTCAATGCCGTTAACCGCCAGCTCTTGTTTATAAATGTCTTTGATAACGCCGCCATCCGATACAAACACCTCAAATCCTTTCTGTTTGGCGAGGAGCGCTGCTCCAATGCCACTTTCGCCGGCTCCGAGTATTACAAGTTTCATATCCTATCTCATTTTAAGCGTGGCAATCGATACTACCGCACACATGATCGCCACGATCCAGAAGCGGGTAGCGATCTTGCTTTCGTGGTACCCTAGTTTCTGGTAATGGTGATGCAGCGGCGACATTTTAAATATCCTTCTGCCTTCGCCGTATTTCTTTTTGGTGTATTTGAAGTACGTTACCTGCAGGATTACTGACATGTTTTCTACCAGGAACACGCCGCAGAATATCGGTATCAATATTTCTTTTCTTACAATGATGGCCAGGGAAGCGATGATGCCGCCTAATGCCAGGCTGCCCGTATCACCCATAAATACCTGTGCCGGGTAAGCGTTATACCAAAGGAAGCCTACGCACGCGCCCACAAAGGCCGCAATAAATATCGACAGCTCGCCCAGGTTCGGTATATACATGATATTCAGGTACTCTGCGAACTGTATGTTACCGCTCACGTACGCAAACACGCCCAAACATATACCGATGACCGCACTCACCCCAGAGGCCAATCCATCCAGCCCGTCCGTTAAGTTGGCGCCGTTGGAGATGAACACAATGATGAAGATCACGATCAGGATGTAAGGGATGAATGTGTATTTTGCCGCGTCAGGCCCCATCCATGAAATCAGTTTCGAGTAGTTGAACTCGTGGTTCTTTACAAAAGGGATCGTAGTGATAGGCGTTTTCACGTCTACGAAACGATGTCCGTCCTTCGTTACCCTTTCTTCCTTGCTGATCAGTTTTTCGTAAGAGGCGATCTGCGCTTTCGGGCCTTGTACCTCACGGGAAATCACTACGTTTTCATTGAAGTAAAGCGTGGTACCGATAATGAGGCCCAGGCCCACCTGGCCAATTACTTTGAAGCGACCCGCCAGGCCTTCTTTATTCTTTTTAAATACTTTGATATAGTCGTCGATAAAGCCGATCAATCCCAGCCAGATAGTACAAAGCAGTATCAGCAGGATGTACACGTTCAGTATTCTCGCGAACAACAGCGTTGGGATGAGGATGGCCGACAGGATAATAATACCACCCATCGTCGGCGTACCCTTCTTCAGGTTTTCACCTTGCAGGCCCAGGTCGCGGATAACTTCACCGATCTGTTTCTTTTGCAGGAAACGAACGATCGCCTTACCAAAAATCAATGAGATCACCAGTGACAGCAGCAAAGCCATTGTCACACGGAACGTGATGAACTGGAACATCCCCGTACCGCTGATATTAAATTCCTTTTTTAGATAGTCGAATAAGTAGTACAACATAAAATGGTGATCTGAAGGCGTATATTCTGTTTAATGAGTGATTTATTTTTCCAGTATTTCGAATGTTTCTTTCAGTACCTGTTTATCGTCGAACGAATGTTTTACCCCCTGTATCTCCTGGTATTTCTCGTGGCCTTTGCCGGCTACCAGCACAATGTCTTCCCGGCCTGCCAGCGATATGGCCGTTTTAATCGCTTCTCTGCGATCCACGATCGACAATACCTTTTTCTTAAGATGAACGGGCACACCCGCTTCCATTTCTTTAATGATCTGTGCCGGGTCTTCGGAGCGGGGGTTGTCAGAAGTGAAGATCACTTTATCGCTATGCTCCACCGCTACCAGTGCCATGATCGGACGCTTCGTTGTGTCCCTGTCGCCGCCGCAACCTACTACTGTGATCACCTGCTCGTGGCCCTGGCGTAACTTTTTGATCGTGGCCAGTACGTTCAGCAGTGCATCCGGTGTATGCGCGTAGTCTACGATGCCAATGATCCGTTCTGTGGCAGATGTGATATAGTCGAACCGTCCTTCTGCACCCGGCAAATCGCTGAGCGCCTGCAGTACCTCATCTTTATCTTTACCAAGCAAGACTGCCGCACCGTATACGGCTAACAGGTTGTATGCATTAAATTCTCCAATAAGCCTGAAATGCACTTCCTTTTCACCAATGTTCAAAATCAGCCCGGTGATGTTATTCTCCAGGATCTTGGCTTTGAAGTTGGCCAGGCTGCGCAGACTGTAAGTCATTTTATTGGCCCTGGTATTCTGTAACATCACACTCCCGCGCCTGTCGTCAATATTGGTGAGGGCAAAAGCGGAAGCCGGGAGGTTATCGAAAAAGGACTTTTTCACTTTCAGGTATTCGTCGAAAGTTTTATGATAGTCCAGGTGATCGTGTGTAATGTTGCTGAAGATGCCGCCTGCGAACTTCAGACCGGCGATGCGGTGCTGATGAATGGCGTGGGAGCTTACCTCCATAAATGCGTACTCGCAGCCGTCGTGCACCATATCGGCCAGTAAAGCCTGCAGGTTAATGGCATCCGGCGTAGTGTGCGTAGCCGGAATAATCTTTTCACCGATCTGGTTCTGTACGGTGCTGAGCAGGCCGCAATGGAAACCCATCTTGGAGAAGAGACGGAACAAGATGGTCGCAATGGTCGTTTTGCCGTTCGTGCCGGTAACGCCCACCAGCGTAAGTTTTTGTGATGGATTATCGTAATAGTTGCCCGCCATTACGCCGGCAGCTTCGCCGCTGCTGGCCACCTGCACGTAGCAAACATCCTCCTTCAGGGTGGCCGGTAGTACCTCGCATACAATTACCGCCGCGCCGAGTTCCTGCGCTTTGGCAATGTACTGGTGACCGTCCGCCTGCACGCCTTTGATGGCGAAGAACACGTCTCCGGCCTTTACCTGGCGCGAATCGATATGCAGCGCATGCACGTTTACCTCGCGGTTACCGTGAATGGCGGTGATGTGCACATTGTATAATATTTCCTGTAAGGACTTCATTTAGCTTAATTCAATTACGATCGTTTGTGCCCTGTTAATGGCGGTGCCGCTGTTGATAGACTGCGTCGTTACCTTTCCGGCTCCTTTTACTACCACACGCAGTCCCGCATTTTCCAGCAGGTACAGCGCATTTTTTAATCCCATGCCTTTTACATTTGGCACAAAACCGCGCGGCTGCGACACCGGGCGAAAATCTATTTTGTTGGCGGCGATGTCGGCATTTACCCAGTTGCTGCTGGTTAAATTACCCTGGAAAGGAAGGCCGAGCGTGCTAACAATGCTGCGCCATTCGCTGCCTTTACCATTTTTCATCACCATCACAGAGTCCAGTTTTTTACCGCCGGCCAGCATAGTGCCTTGTTTCTCGACTGCCAGTGCGTACAATTTATCGGCTATTTCCCTGAACACAGGGCCGGCTACCGAACCGCCGTAGAACTTAGCCGCGAAAGGCTTGTTCTTGATAATGACCACACAGGTATACTGCGGATCATCGGCCGGGAAGTAGCCCGCAAACGACGACTGGTAAATGTGATCGCTGTAACCGCGATTACCATTAGCTACCAGGGCAGTACCGGTTTTACCCGCAAAAGGGTAGTAAGGCGTGGCAAGCGCTTTCGCTGTTCCTCCTGTTACCACGCCTTCTAGGATAGTGTGTAGTTGCGTTAAAGTCTCCGTTGAACAGATCGAATCGATCAGTACTTCGGGCTTAAATTCTTTTATAGGTTTGCCGTACTCCATGATAGCATTCACGAGGTAAGGCTTCATCATTTTCCCATTGTTAGCGACTGCATTGTACAGCATACAGGTTTGCATCGGGCTCACCTGTACTTCATAACCAAACGCCATCCACGGTAAAGTGGTGGCGCTCCATGATTTTGATGCCGTCGTTTTGATCACCGGTTTTCCTTCTCCCATCAGATCGATGCCGGTTGTTTTGTCCATCCGCAGTCGTTTGAGGTGATCTACAAACTTGTTTGGCTGCTCGCGGTAGTATTGCCAGGCCAGTTTTGCCATGCCTACGTTGGAGCTGATCTCGAAGGCTTTTTTTATCGTGATGTGATTGATGCCCCGGTGCGGTTCGCTGTCCCAAACGGTGCGGCGGCCTACCTGCCAGGCACCTTCATGAATATCAACAGTGTTATTGAGTGTTACATGTTTGTCTTCCAGCACAGCGATCATTGTAGCGAGTTTGAACGTAGATCCCGGCTCGGTCGCCTGCAGTGCATAGTTCATATCCTCGTAGTAGCTGCCATCGGGCTGGCGGCCCAGGTTGGCGATCGCCTTTACTTTACCGGTCTTCACTTCCATGAGGATGCAGGTGCCATACTGCGCTTCGTTTTCCGTCACCATACGCATGAGTGCCGTTTCCACGATGTCCTGCATGTTCACGTCAAGCGTGGTAACGATATCCTTACCATTTTCCGGTTCGATGTCATAGCCTTCCACGGGGGCGTAAGTGCCGCCGGCGATGCGGCGCATGAGGCGTTTGCCGGTTACACCGCTCAGGTGATCGTCGTACGTTCTTTCCAATCCCACGTTCTGTGCGTTTTCGCGGGCCAGGCCGATGGTACGGTTGGCAAGCAATTTAAAAGGGTTAAGGCGGCGCTGCCTGTTTTCGGCAATGAGGCCACCTTTGTTTTTACCCAGGCGGAACATCGGGAACTGGCGAATCTGCTGGTATTCGTTGAACGATACGTTTCTCTTCAGGAGGAAGTAACGGTCTTTATCGTTATAACCTTCTTTAAGAATGCTTTTGTACTCGGCCTGGCTCTTATCGCCAAACAGACGGGAAAGGCAGTAGGCGAGTGAGTCGGCATTATTCTTAAACACCTCACCGCTTTTGGCGCGAAGTCCGTCGGCGGCAAAGTCCACATATAAATTAAAGTAGGGGATAGAAGTGGAGAGCATGCGGCCTTCTTCTGAGTAGATGGTGCCGCGGTCTGCATCGAGGGTAACGAAGGTGGTGTGCATGCTGTCGCTCATTCTGCGCCAGTAGTCGCCTTCAATATTCTGGAGAAAGAACACCCTGCCAAGTATGGCCACACCGAAGAGCGCCATGCCGATAAAGCACAGATATACGCGCCAGAGTATGTCTTTTTTAACTTCCACGTTTGCAGGGCTGTTGATCTATAATTACTACTACTTAATACTTTGTTATTATCTCTCCGGATGCTCTTTCACGATGATGCGTTGTGGCGGTGTGCTCAGTTCTTTTAGTCCTAATGGTTCTACCGCTTTGCTTACTTCGCTCATTTTGCTGTTGAACATCAATTCACTTTTGAGGTTGAGGTATTCCCACTTCAGCTCCTTTATTTCCTTGCCGAGTTTGTTGATCCTGCGGATCTTTTTTCGGCGAGGTGACTGTTCGCGATATAGATGAGGGCCAGTACGGACAAAAACAGGATGAAGGGCATATTCTGCGTAATCAGCCGGTAGTTGATTCGCAGGCGCCATTCTTTCCTGGTTTCGGGTTCGGGCGGCATGTCGGTAGGTTTTGCCGCGTTTTCCGTAACCGTATCTATATGCTTCTCCTCTTCCTGCAACACGTTACATGATTTATGTGCTTGTTACCAATTGTTTTGTCAGAATAGGGGATAGTAGGGTGACCGGAGGCTACAACTTTTGCGCTACCCGCAACTTGGCGCTTCTCGATCGTGTATTGTTTTTCAATTCGGCGTCCGTGGCAGTGACAGGTTTTTTAGTGACCATTTTAAATACTTTCGGGGGCGTTTCGGCCAGGAAGTTTTGGTCGTCCTGCACTTCGAAGGAACCGTTTTTCATAAAGTTCTTTACCAGCCTGTCTTCCAGCGAATGGAAGGTGATGATGGACAGCAGTGCGCCGGGTTTAAGTACGGCTGCTGACTGTTCCAGCAAATCTTTCAGTGCGCCCATTTCATCGTTCACCTCGATACGCAGCGCCTGGAAAACCTGGGCCAGGTATTTTGCGGGATTTCCTTTTACGATGGGCTGGATCATGGATTTGAACTCGTTGATCGTGCGCATCGGGTTGGATTTCCGCAGGCTGACGATGGTTTGGGCCAGTGTGCGGGCGTTGGTTACCTCTCCGTATTCCTGGAAAATGAGCTGAAGCTGTTTTTCGGGATATGTTTTGAGGATGGCCGCTGCCGTTTTTTCGGTGCGGTTGTCCATACGCATGTCGAGCGGACCGTCGAACCTGGTACTAAAGCCGCGGGCGCCGGTGTCGAACTGGTGGGACGAAACGCCCAGGTCCGCCAGGATGCCGTCTGGCTCGGCTTTATGCAGGCGGAGGAACCGCTGCAGGTGCCGGAAGTTTTGTTGTACGAAGGTGACGCGGTCGTCTTCTATGCGATTGGCGTACGCGTCTTCGTCCTGGTCAAATACGATCAGCCGTCCGTCGGGGCCCAGTTTTTCGAGTATTGCCCGGGAGTGGCCGCCGCCGCCGAAAGTGGCGTCGACGTAGGTGCCGTCCGGACGGATATTCAGCAGGTCAATTACTTCGTGCAGAAGTACGGGTAAATGATATCCGGATGTTTCCATACGCTGCTAAATTAAATCCCCGAGGTTGGTCCCGCCGCCGGCCATAACCTGTTGAGCCAGGTCGCTAAAGGCCGCTGGTGAGAAATTTTCAAAGAACTCCTGGTACTTGTTTTTGTCCCAGATCTCAATTTTATTAGTGGCCGCCGTGAGTACGATATCTTTATCGAGTCCGGCGTACATTGTTAAGTTTTTTGGGATCAGCAGTCTGCCCGCGCTATCCAGTTCGAGAATTGTGGCGCCGTTCAGAAAATAGCGTCTAAATTCCCTAGCTTTAGGATCGAAATCGTTGAGTTTGCTGATCTTTTCGAAAATGGGCTGCCATTCGTTCATCGGGTAAAGTGTTAAACACTTTTCGAATCCCCGGTTGAGCACAAACTGATTGCCGGCGCTCTCCGCTATCTGCTTTTTAAATCCAGCAGGTAACAGGAAGCGCCCCTTTGCATCGAGCGTAGCTTCATATTCACCGAGAAAACCAGTCAAATTCAGTACTTTATCCTATTAAAATCCATTTTCTAACACAAAATAACACTTTTTCCCACTATCGAACGAAAAAATGTAATGTAAATTTTTTCCACAGGACGGGATATGCGGCTCAATATGACTTTGAGGGGTAAAAACTGCGTGTATTCGTGCCTTATGGTGGATATCATGTGGGTTGTGTGTGGAAAACTGCGCTTGCAATGTTGATAAGCGTGACAGGTAGGCGGGAAGGCTTGCTCGAAAGGCTTTTGCTGATAGTGTCGTTTGCGTATGCGCGGGTGTGATTGCGACAAGTGAACCTGTGTTTCGAAGGCTTGAATGGTGCGAGGTCGTTTACCAAAGTCGGGGCTTTTTTCTTAAAAATGGTCGATTTTGTGGGTTTGGTGTCGAATTGTGGGAGAAGTGGGAGGCTATCTTAAGCCCGGCGACCCTGCAACGAAGAAACGCAGTGCTTACAACGCTGCTGCGACCTGGCAGCGAGGTGGTTTACGTGCGTTGCAGTTTCTCGTCAGTGCGTCCCGAACTTGTGCACGTACTTCGCGAACTCTTGTCAGCGCCTCGCAAAGTAATGTTAAGTGCTTCTCAAGCACCTGCAACCTGACAATAAGCGTTGTAAGCGCTTTCCAAACATCTGTAACCTGACAATAAAGCGGTGTAAGTACGTTCCAAGCTCCTGTCAGTGCCTCGCAAAGTAATGTTAGTGCTTCGCAAACACCTGCTTCCTGACAATAAAGCGTTGTAAGCGATTCCCAAACTTCTGCAACCTGATAATAAAGCGGTGTAAGTATGTTCCAAACTCCCGTCAGCGCCGCGCAAAGTAATGTAAGTGACTCGCAAACTCCTGCAACCTGACAATAAAGCGTTGTAAGTGCTTCCCAAACTTCTGCAACCTGACAATAAAGCGGTGTAAGTATGTTCCAAACTCCCGTCAGCGCCGCGCAAAGTAATGTAAGTGACTCGCAAACTCCTGTAACCTGACAATTAAGCGTCGTAAGTACTTCCCGAACCTCTGCAACCTGACAATAAAGCGGTGTAAGTAAGTTCAAAACTCCGGTCAGTGCCACGCAAACAGGTGTAAGTGCTTCCCCAGCCGATGCAACCTGTGTAAGCACCTCACAAACTGCCGCAGCCGTTCCGGTAATTCAAATGGCTAATTTCCAGCTCATAGTAAGAAAAAAGTTGAAGTGAGTGACACAACGGGGGCTGAAGAATGGCCAAAAGCCGGTGCCACACTATCTTTTGCAAAATTTTAACGGTTGCCATCCCGGGCCTTACTTATATTTACATTTCAATCTTAATTTCATTAACTTTGCGCTTCTTTATGCGGAAAATTCTCTTATACATCAGTTTCGGGGC